>NZ_NTLW01000130.1:0-57979 GCF_002632075.1 Pseudoalteromonas sp. ESRF-bin5
TGAGCTATTTGGTCAACTAAAAAGGCGTTATCTACAGCCTGAAATTGCTGCTCAGAGTATGCGTCTGCTGTGCTATCATCTTCTATGATTGTGTTGTTTGTTGAGGCTGTTTGAGTTTGCTCTGTTTCTTCACTTTCGCTATTAGGCTCAATAGTTGCAACGGTTTGATCAAATACAGCTGCGGCACGCGTTGTTGTAAAAACATCACCAGTACTTGTAATTTGTGCAAACGAAAACGCTTCATTATCACCAAGCGACAGCACGTTATTATTTGTAAGTGTTAGGTCGATTGCACCATCCCATACAGCTATAAATACATCACTACCTACTAGCTGCACTTCAAAGTGCGTGCCACGAATACCAATTGACCCCACAGGGGTTTTGACGTCATAAGCACCGCCATTTTTTTTGATAACGCCAGATATAGAACGCAGGCCGCCTTTGAGTAACTCAATAGATGCAGACCCTTGTTGTGTGTTTTTATCAAACTGGTAATTGGCTATATTAAGTTCTGAATTTTCTTTTAAAGAAATTAAACCGCCATCTAACATTGAAAACTGCGCTTTACTTTGGTTGCCAGTCATTATTCGGTCTATACCAAAAACAGTATCACGACGCTGCAATTGACGTTGTTGGGTTGCCTCATTTGTTGCTAATACAGAACCACGGGCCAAAATTGTTTTACCCGCAGGCTCACTTGCTTGCGCATAAAAATTTACACAAAGTAAGGCGGTAATGATAGGAAGTATGTGTTTCATAAATACCTTAAATTAAAATGAGTAAGAGGCGCTTAAATTAATGTCTAAACGGTCGTATTCGAACAAAGCAATATTGCTGCTTTTATCCTGGTAGTTAGTGGTTAGTTGCAACGCAAAATCACGACTAACTAAGTAGCGAACAGTAGCCGAGAGCATAAGTAGATTATCGGCACGTTCTTGCAAAAATAAAGGATGATCTTCTTGATAATTAATCCATTGGTAACCAGCAAGTGAAAGTAATTGCCAATTTTTGGCTAATTGAGTGTTGGCTTGGTAGTACACACTGGTGCTTTGGCGACTATTGAACTCTCCCTGAGTTAAGTCTGCGTCTTCATTTTTAACATTGACACTAAAGCGGTTAAACCAATGCTGTGTTGAATAACTTACTCCTGTATTAATCGCATAAAATGTATTATCGAGCTTGTCGTCAAACCGGTTGTTTAATTCCCCCCCACTGAGCGCTGCAAAAAGGGTAATACCGTCTGATAACGCAAAATCAGCCCCCAAGGTAATAGCCGACTCAGTTCTATAAAGTTCTGAATCAAGCATTAAAGGCGTTGTTGAAGCCTGAACGTGCCAATTAATACTTCCAATATCATAATTGTATGCAGCACTAAAATGGGCATTAACTCTGTCATACTGACTAAGTTCGGCGAATTTATACCATCCAGCGTTAGCGTTTATTACTACAGTGCTTTGTTGGTTAATAGGGTAAGAGTATTTACCTGAGTAATTAAGCTTAGCGTAACTATCATCTGTGCTTTTGCTTTCAGGAGATAATAAAAATTCCCCAATTTCAGGAATAATAATTGTATCTTCTGTAGTGCCTGCATTTACGTTGCCATCAACACCTAACGCAAACTCAATATTTTGAGAATAAAAATCACCTGCTCGTTTACTTTGTAAAGCGACCTTATCTAGCAATGCCCGTGCAGAGGTTTTTATAGTGTTTGGCGCCATAGATGAGTTAACAAGTATTAAGGCTTGATTTTGTGCAGCAGGAAAGTTTTTTACCAACATATAAGCGCGAGCTAAAAATAAACGCGCTTCATACCACTTTGGGTTGCTTTCAATGGTGCGCTCAAAAGCAAAAATAGCCTCAGCAGTATGATTTAACTTTAAAGCAGAAACGCCTAACAAAAAATCATAAGTGGGCTCGCCTAAATACTGGTTTTGTTCGTGGCTTAGCTGGTAGGCTTGATGAAATTTTTTTTCAGAGACTAATTTTTGTACATCGATTAAAAACTGACTGTAGCTGTTAATATTTTGTGCAATAGAACTAAAACTGAGGGCGGTTAAATAACTACATAGGAAAAGCTTTAGAATCGGTTTAATCATACTTAGTTATATATCTTGAAAAGTGTAGATATATTTTACAGTAAAAATAGGTTTTGAACAGAAAACAAGCGGTTTTTAATGAAAATACATAATAAATTCAATGATATTTAATTTTAAGCATAAATATCAATTCATCGAAGATAATATAGGGCTAACAAATTTGAATATAAGCGGGTTTAAAAAGTTTGTGTAAGATTAACGTTGTAGATTTTATTTACAGAGGGAGATTGGTATAGAAAAAATGGGGCGATTGACGGGGCTTGAACCCGCGACAACCGGAATCACAATCCGGGGCTCTACCAACTGAGCTACAACCGCCACTACACACCTTGTTTGGTGTGGCGCGCATAATACATAAAATAATAAACCTTGTGAAGCCTTAAATTAAAAAAAATTAAATTTAAAAATAAAATCTAAAAATTCACTCTCGTACAGCGAAAGTTCAGTAATGCTTCTTCAAGCTATGCGCGATTAAAAACTATAAACAATTCGCCATATATATAGTATGAATTCATTAATAAATGAGAACAAATTGTAAATTAATGTATAATGCTATCCGGAAAAATACTAATCAAAAACATTTGGAGTAAACATGGATTCAGTACTTAATTGGCTTAATGATAACTCAGGCTTAATTTTACACTATAGTATTCAAGCAGTTGTTGCGCTTATTATCTTTTTAATAGGTAGTAGGGTTGCTAAGTTTTGTTCAAACTTAACAGAAAAGGGCTTTGCGAAAAAACAAGTAGATAAAGCGGTTGGCTCTTTCGTAGCAAGTATTGTGTATACCCTTGTATTTGCACTAACAGTACTAATGGCGCTTTCGCAAATTGGTATTGAAACAACGTCATTCATTGCTATTTTAGGTGCAGCCGGCTTAGCGGTAGGTTTAGCGTTACAAGGTTCACTGTCTAATTTTGCGTCGGGTGTACTAATCATTTTACTTCGTCCGTTTAAATCGGGTGATTTTGTAGAAGCCGGTGGCAAATCTGGTACGGTTAAAAAAATCGAAATATTCTCTACAGAACTTCGCACACCAGATAATAAAGTAATTATTGTGCCAAACTCTCAAATTATGTCAGGTGCGATTACAAACGTATCGCGCGAATCAACTCGCCGTATCGATTTAGTAATTGGTGTTGGTTACGATGCTGATTTACGTCAGGCAAAAGAAGTATTAAAATCAGTACTTGATGCAGAAACACGCTTACTTACAGACCCTGCTTATACCGTAGCTGTTTCTGAACTAGGTGATTCAAGCGTTAACTTTGTTGTGCGTCCTTGGGTTAATGCTGCTGACTACTGGCCTACATATTTTTCATTAATGGAAAATATTAAAATTGCACTAGACGACGCAAATATTTCAATTCCATTTCCGCAAATGGATGTTCATTTACACAAGCAAGACTAATTTTTAGTATTAAATAGGTTATTTTTAATGAAATTAAAGCTTTTATCAGTGTTAGTTGCAGCATCTGCTGCGACTAACGCTTTCGCTGAAGATACAGAGCAAAAAACGTGGGAAGTTACCAGTGAGCTTGGTGCTATTGTTACCAGTGGTAACACTGAAACAACAACGCTTAAAGGTGGTATTAAAGTACAACACAACCTAGAAAGCTGGAACAACGAGTACAAGCTTGACGGAATCTACAAAGAAGATGAAGTTGATGATGCTAACGGTAAAAAAGTTACTCAACGTACAAACGAAAAGTACTCAATTTCGGCCCAAGGTAACTACAAATTAAATGAAGAGCATTCTCATTTATTCATTTATGGTTCACACGTTTCAGACTACTTTGGCGCATACCGCAGTGAGTCTGTAATTTCAGCGGGTTATGGCTTACGTTTGTTAAATGAAAAAACAATGTGGTTAAGCGCAGAGATTGGTCCGGGTTACAAATACTTTGAATACCCAGATGACAGCACTGAAGTAGATGAAAATGGCAAACCACTTGCTGGTGAGTTTGAAGGTGAAGTGATTGCCCTTGGTAAATTAGACTACAATTGGCAAATTTCTGATAATGCACGTTTTACGCAGCTAGTGGCGGTTGAATACGGTGACACGAACACTAAAACACGTTCAGAAACGGCATTACTTGCTAAAATTAATGGCTCTCTACAAATGAAAGTGGCTTTTAATGTTACCAACAACTCAGACGTTGCTGATGACAAAGAAAGCACAGACACAGAGACGTCATTTACACTAGTTTACAGTTTTTAACCAAAACCATTAAATTAGTGACACTAAAATGACAAAAGGGGCGAAAGTCCCTTTTTTATTTGCCTCAGATTAATGTATTATAGCCACCAATTTTGGTTGTAGACCTAGGGATATACCTACTCGTGAAAGTTTTTACACAATTATTAAGTGCTTTTGTTCTTTTATTTAGCATCAACGCTATGGCTTTTACGCCAACTGCTTCGCAGCTAGAGCAATTTAAAAAACTACCTAAATCACAGCAAGAAGCCTTAGCTAGGCAGTATGGTGTTGACCTTTCTTCAATCACAGGATCAAATCAACCAAGCAATCAAACACAAACCAGTCAGCCAACGATTGGCGAACGCGAAGAACCACAGCAAGCAGAACTCAGCGATGACGAGCGCTTTAATCCAAAAAAAGATGAATTAAAACCATTTGGTTATTCACTGTTTGCCGGTGAGCCAACCACTTTTATGCCAAATGAAAGCGCAGCAGTTCCTGATACTTATTTAGTCGGCCCTGGGGATCAGTTAAACATTAACTTTTATGGTAAAGAAAGTGAAAGTTTTGATGTTACAGTCGATCGTGAAGGCAGAATTAGCATTCCTGATTTAACACCAGTCCAAGTAGCAGGCTTAACGTTTGCAGAAGTAAAAGCGCTTATTAATGCTAAGGTAGAGCAAGAAGTTATTGGCGTAAAAGCGTTTGTATCGCTTGGGCAGTTACGCAGTATGCGTATTTTAGTATTAGGTGAGGCTTACAAACCGGGTAGCTATAGTGTTTCGTCTTTAACCACCGTATCGCATGCATTATTTGTCAGTGGTGGTGTATCTGACATTGCTTCTCTTCGTAATATTCAAGTTAAACGCGCTGGTAAAGTGGTTAGTAACTTCGATTTATACGATTTACTGATCAAAGGTGATAGCAGTAAAGATATAGTATTAAAACCTGGGGACGTTGTATTTGTACCTTCTGTTGGTTCACAAGTAACGGTTGAAGGCCTTGTAAAACGCCCGGCTATTTTTGAACTTAAACAAGGTGAAACAGCTAAACAACTTTTAAACATGGCCGGCGGATTAAAACCAGAGGCTTATGCTAAAAACGTGGTTGTTGAGCGTTTTAATAATCAGCGTAAAGAAATACTCTCTGTTGATTTTAGCAAAAGTAACATTAACTATATTCCACAAGATGGCGATCGAGTTCGTTTTAATTCGGTAAGTTCACAATACGAAAATTCAATTAGCCTAATTGGTACTGTTGCACGCCCAGGTAACTATCAGTGGTACCAAGGTAAACGCATTTCAGACGTACTTAAGTCTGTGCGTGGCGATTTACTCCCCCAAGCAGATTTAAGCTATGGTTTATTAATTCGTGAAACAAACATTAATGGTGACATAGAAGCGCACCAGTTTGACGTAGCGCAAGCGATTATTAAAAACACTGACAATAACCTAGCGCTAAAAGCTAATGATAAAATCATTGTATTTAGCCGCTTTGAAGAAAAAGAAATAGAAAAAACAGCGCTTGAAAACATGGCGCTAAGCCAAGAACAACAAGAGCAACAATTTAAAGCTGAGCAATGGCATAAGTTTAAACAAAAAGAGTTTGAAAAATACATCGGTATAAGTCAAAAAGATGAAACTATTAAAAAAAATCAGCAAGGGCTTACAATTGCTGATTTCTCAAAACGTAAAGCGAATCAACAATCGCAAGAATTAAAAGCAGAAGACTATGCTTTTTTTAGTCGCCATAACTTACTTCTTCCTATTATCGAAAAGTTAAAACAGCAAGCATCAATATCGCAAGCTATGCAACTAGTTGAAATTAACGGTAACGTCACTTACCCGGGTATTTACCCTCTTACAGTGAGTGGCGAAGTAGCCGACTTAGTAACCGCAGCCGGTGGCTTATTAGAATCGGCTTATACTAAACAAGCTGAAATAACGCGCATTGTTTTAGGTGATGCCTCTCAGGTAGAACATGTACGATTTGATCTTGAAAGTGCACTAAAAGGTGAATCACAAAACAATATTACCCTTCGTAGCAAAGACAGCATTAACATTTTCTCGATTCCTAACTGGCAAGAAAATGTAAAGGTAGAGCTAAAAGGCGAACTGAAATTCCCGGGTACCTACACTATTCGCCGAGGCGAAACGCTCACTGATTTACTTAAACGTGCAGGTGGATTTTCTGATTTTGCAGAACAAAACGCAGCAATATTTACCCGTGTTTCTATAAAAGAGCAAGAGCAACAACAGCTTGCTCGTTTATCAACCGAGCTTCGCCGCGATATTGCTTCTAAAAGCTTCCAAAACTCAGTTAGCGGTAACTCTCTTTCATACGATGAGATGGATAAACTACTAAACGATTTAGCTAGTGTTGAAGCGGTAGGACGTTTAGTTATTGATTTACCATTAATAGTAAATAACCAACAAAACTTAGTACTACAAAATGGCGATACGCTTTACGTACCAAGTAAGCGTGATTCTATAAGCATTATTGGTGAAGTTAACTATTCTACATCGCATCTTTATAAAGCTGGTGTAAGTGTTGATGATTACATTGACCTAAGCGGCGGCCTTAAAGAGCGAGCTGCAGAAGACCGCATTTACATTATTAAAGCCAATGGCTCTGTTGAAATTCCAAATACAGGAGGCTGGTTCGCGGCTAATAATGCAAACCAGTTAGAGCCAGGCGATACAATAGTGGTACCAATGGATGCTGGGCACATGGATAAGCTAACACTGTGGAGCACAGCGACGCAGATCCTTTATCAACTAGGTGTAGCAGTAGCCGCAATTGGTAGCCTTTAATTAAAGCAATAAACTAGCAACTAAAGCCAAAGAAAACCTTTGGCTTTAGTTGGCATGTACAAGATAGTAAAAACAAAATTTATATTTTTATCAGGCCTTAGGAACTGCAACCTAGGGGCGGAAGCGTGCTCTAGGGGCTATGCAAGCAAATAATTCTGCCTTCAGGTTAGAACGAGAGAAACTCTGCGACGAATTGGATCGCAATCCTGGCTGCCAGACTAATAAATAGCTTTAGCTATCAACCGAGATTTATATGAACAATAACAAAGCAAGTATAAAAGAAAATAACGATTACGTACAAAGCCGTGACATCGCCGACGACGAAATAAACTTGCGTGAACTCTTTGCCGTAATTTGGAAGGGTAAATGGATAATTATAGCTGTAACTGCCTTGTTTGCTCTGGCATCCGTTTTTTATGCAATCCACCTACCTAATATTTATAAGTCAGAGGCGTTGTTAGCTCCTGCAGAGCAAGAAAATTCAGGTGGTTTAGCAGGCTTAGCAGGCCAGTTCGGTGGTTTAGCGAGTTTGGCTGGCGTTAATTTAGGTGGCGGTTCAAGCAATAAAGCACAATTAGCAATTGAGGTGTTAAAATCACGCCAATTCACCAGCGATTTTATTAAAAAGCACAACATTCTCCCTGATTTAATGTCCGCTAAAACATGGAATATGCAAACAGATGCCATTATCCATGACAGCGAAATATACAATGCTCAAAATAATAAATGGGTGCGAGAAGTTTCTGCACCTTTTAAACCAAAGCCTTCAATGCAAGAGGCATATAAAGAGTTTAGTAAAATTCTTAGTGCCAGCACAGATAAAGAAACAGGCATGGTTAAAATATCGATTGAGCATGTTTCTCCAACTATTGCTCAACAATGGGTGAGCTGGTTAATACAAGATATTAACCAAACCATGAAGCAGCGTGATGTGTTAGAGGCAATAAAAAGTACCGACTTTTTAACTCAGCAACTAGAACAAACTAAAATTGCTGATATACGTGCTGTTCTCTATAAACTTGTTGAAGAGCAAACTAAAACAATTATGTTTGCAAAAGTGCGCGACGAATATGTATTTAAAACTATAGACGCAGCACTCGTGCCAGAAGAAAAGTTTAAACCTAAGCGTGCTTTAATCTGTGTGCTGGGTTTACTTTTAGGTGGCATGTTAAGTGTAATGATAGTATTGATCAGACATTTTGTTGGTAATTCCAAATCCTGAATTTGGAACCTACTTTCGGGCCTGTTGGACACGTTTAAATAAAAGTATAAAAACAAGTAATTATAATGGGGTAGTTAAATTGACTGTCTCAATTTAGAAAAAGTGTCTCAGTCCTTAATTAAATGACTGAGACACTTTGTAGAAATAAAACATAATTAGGACTGCGCAAAGCGTCTTTGCACGAATAATCCCCAAAAAATATAAAGGTATTTATTGTGAAAATATTAATAACTGGTGGTGCAGGCTTTATTGGTAGCGCCGTTATTCGTCACATACTTTCTAACACTCAAGATAGTGTAACTAACGTTGATGCGTTAACGTACGCAGGGAACCTAGAGTCTCTTTCAAATGCAGATGAGTCTGAGCGTTACTATTTCGAACACGTTGATATTTGTAATCGAACGGAATTAGATCGAGTTTTTAATACACATAAGCCTGACGCTGTGATGCACCTAGCGGCTGAAAGCCACGTTGATCGTTCAATCACTGGTCCTGCCGAATTTATACAAACTAATATTGTAGGAACTTATACCTTATTAGAAGCGGCTCGTGAATACTGGAATACATTAAGTAACGATGCCAAAAAATCGTTTAGGTTTCATCATATCTCAACTGATGAAGTATATGGTGATTTACCTCACCCTGATGAACAAGAAGGTGAACTTACATTATTTACAGAAGAAACATCTTACGCGCCTAGTAGTCCCTATTCTGCAAGTAAAGCATCGAGCGATCATTTAGTAAGGGCATGGCTGCGCACGTATGGGTTTCCTACAATTGTCACTAACTGTTCAAATAATTATGGGCCTTACCACTTTCCTGAGAAGTTAATTCCTTTAGTGATACTCAATGCCCTTGAAGGAAAAGACTTGCCTATTTATGGTAAAGGCGACCAAATACGTGACTGGCTATACGTAGAAGACCATGCGCGCGCTTTGTATAAAGTAGTGACCGAAGGTATTGTTGGAGAAACCTATAACATAGGCGGTCACAATGAAAAGCAAAATATTGAAGTGGTGAAAAGTATTTGCAGTATTTTAGATACTTTAGTGCCTAAAGATTCCCTATATTCAGAACAAATAACGTTCGTGGCAGACCGCCCGGGCCACGACAGACGTTATGCTATTGATTCATCAAAAATGCAAAATGAGCTAGGCTGGACACCAGAGGAAACATTCGAGAGCGGTCTACGCAAAACAATTGAGTGGTACTTAGTAAATCAATTGTGGTGTGAAAATGTACAAAATGGTTCATATCAACGCGAACGCCTAGGCGAAATTAAACATAAATAAAGGAGCATTTTGTGAAAGGAATTATTTTAGCTGGGGGATCAGGCTCTCGACTTTATCCACTAACACGCGGTGTATCAAAGCAATTACTCCCAGTTTATGACAAGCCAATGGTATATTACCCAATATCAACGTTAATGTTAGCGGGAATACGCGATATATTAATAATCACTACACCAGAAGATAGTGATAGCTTCAAACGTTTATTAGGTGATGGTAGCGATTACGGCATTAACTTGAGTTACGCGATTCAACCCTCTCCAGACGGACTTGCACAAGCCTTTATTATTGGTGAAGACTTTATTGGTGATGATAGCGTGTGCTTAGTACTTGGCGATAATATCTATTACGGTCAATCGTTTAGTAAAACGCTTAAAAACGCGGCAAGTAGAGCATCAGGTGCTACGGTATTTGGCTATCAAGTTAAAGACCCAGAACGATTTGGCGTAGTCGAATTTGACAAAAACATGAAAGCTATCTCTATAGAAGAAAAGCCTGAAAAGCCAAAGTCAAACTATGCTGTTACAGGTTTATACTTCTATGACAATCGTGTAGTTGATCTCGCTAAACAGGTAAAGCCCTCTCACCGTGGTGAGCTTGAAATAACCACCTTAAACGAAATGTATTTAAACGATGGAAGTTTAAATGTTGAGCTGTTAGGGCGTGGTTTTGCTTGGCTTGATACTGGGACGCATGAAAGTCTTCATGAAGCATCATCGTTTGTACAAACTATTGAAAACGTACAAGGTTTGAAGGTGGCATGTTTAGAAGAAATAGCATGGCGCAACGGTTGGTTAAGCACAGATGAATTACTTACAATAGCTAAACCAATGATGAAGAATGAATATGGTCAATATTTAACTCGTTTGGCGTCTGAGGCAAAGTAATGAAAGTACTTATTACTGGTAAAAATGGTCAAGTTGGAAGCTGCTTGGTATCGCAATTAATTGATATCCCTTCCATTGACTTTTTGGCGTTAGGACGAGAAGAGCTTGATATAACGAATGCAGAACAAGTTAATGAAGTAGTAAACAAGTATCAGCCGACTATTATAATTAATGCGGCGGCATATACTGCAGTTGACAAAGCAGAGTCTGAATTTGGGCTGGCAAATGCTATAAATAATGTTGGTCCAAAAAACTTAGCGAAAGCAGCATCGAATGTGAATGCGGTCATTCTTCATATATCAACTGACTATGTTTTTGCTGGTGATAAAGGCGGCTTATACACAGAGGGTGATGAAGTAAACCCACAAGGCGTTTACGGTAAAACTAAGCTTGCTGGTGAGCAAAGTGTTGCACAAGAGTGCGATGCTCATATTATTTTTCGTACAGCTTGGGTGTTTAGCGAATATGGGAATAACTTTGTAAAAACGATGCTGCGTTTAGCACAAACACGCGATACTCTAGGTGTTGTTGGGGACCAATTTGGCGGCCCAACATATGCAGGTGATATAGCGAAAGCGTTAATTAACATAGCGCAACAGCTTCAGAAAGGTATTACTAAGTTCGGTGTATATAACTACTCAGGCTACCCACACGTTAGCTGGCAAGAGTTTGCAACAGAAATATTTTCTCAAGCGTTATCGCAACAAGCGATTGAATCGCCCGTAACAGTTAGTGCAATTTCAACCTCAGAGTATCCGACTCCTGCTAAACGTCCAGCTAATTCAAAATTGGATTGCAGTAAAATTTTAACAAATTTTTCTGTAGAGCCAAGTGACTGGAAAGCCGCATTAAACACTATTCAAAAATATAAATAAGTAGGCTGAAAAAATGAAAGTAATCGATACAAGCATCCCAGATGTGAAAATTATAGAGCCTACAGTATTTGGTGATGAACGCGGGTTTTTTATGGAAACCTGGAGCCAAAAAAAATTTGAAGAGCTAGTTACAGGTAAACCAACTCGATTTGTTCAAGATAATCATTCTAAGTCAAATAAAGGGATTTTACGTGGTTTACATTATCAAACTGAAAATACTCAAGGGAAACTTGTTCGAGTTATTTCAGGGGAGGTTTTTGATGTGGCTGTTGATATTCGAAAAGGCTCACCAACTTTTGGAAAGTGGGTTGGTGCATATCTATCAGCTGAAAATAAGCATCAATTATGGATACCTAAAGGTTTTGCTCATGGTTTCTATGTGACGAGCGATAAAGCTGAATTTGTTTATAAATGTACGGATTATTATAACCCGAAAGCTGAAGTATCTATTGCATGGAATGATAATATCTTGAGTATTCAGTGGCCTATTGAAAATAAGCCTGTGTTATCCAGTAAGGATACTAATTCATTATCAATTGATGAAGTAAGTTCACGTGGTCTCTTGACCCCTTATTGTTAAGAGTGAATGTTATTACACTCATTTAATTGCAGTTAAAATTTACTTCTAAATTTATACGATTCAGTGATGAGTTATTCTTAGAGTTAGCTAGTCATGAATATAAGCTATATTAGCGTAACCAAGTAATTTATATTAAAAAATTGGTAATATGAACAGAAGTAACAAATTAAAAGCTTCAATATCAACATCGCTTATCGCAAAAGTAACTACTTTATTACTGCAGTTAACGTCACTACCTATGGTTGCAGAAAAGTTTGGAGCAGAGGGGCTAGTTTTTTACTCAGTTTTATTAAGTATAAACTCTTGGTTGATGCTTTCTACAGCAGGAATATCACCTGCAATGATTACAAAAATATCGGGTTCGAGTAGCAGTGATACTGCTAGGGTGTGGATTACCAATGGTATGGCATTATTTTTGGTAATTGGTTTGTTTGTTTCTTCTATTATGATTATTTTCATCAATATAATAGATGTTAAAAATCTGCTTTTATTGGGTTTGAGAAGTGAAAATTTATTCGCGGGGATATTTATAGTATTTATTTTATTCATGAGCCAATGTATCTGTCTTCCAGTTGATGCAATCGTTTTATCCTTTCAAAAGCAATATTTGTCGAGTTTAGCTATTTGCATCGGAAGTATAGTCTCTATTATTACCTTAATTTTCTTTCGTGATTATATTGATTCAGTCCCTATTTTTCTTTTAGTTGTAATTCTTCCAGCATTAATTATGAAATATATTACAGGCCTCTTATTTACTATCAAAGAAAACTTGTTTTTGGTAGGTTTAATTGATGCCAGGATTATAAAAGAACTTTTTTTATCAGCATTAGAGTACACAAAAGCTTCGACTTTAGTTAATTTTATATTGAATGTATTACCTGTAATTATCTTAGCTAAGTTTAGTAGTATTGAGTGGTCGTCACAATATAGTAGTTTAAATTCTCTTATACTACTTTGTAGTGGTTTGTTTTCTATTATTTCTCTTCCATTGATACCAGCTCTTAGGGAATCACTTATTAAAGGTGAAAAAACCTGGTTCGAATCTAGTGTGAAAAGACTGAAATCTTATGGGTTTTTATTAATCACAGCCAGTTTAATAGTTGGAAGCACTATTGCAGAGTATTTGGTTACTTGGTATTTTTCTTATAAAATTGACTTTTCATATTTTTATGTGTTTTCTGCATCATTATATTTCTCATCGTTAATTTGGAGTAATATGTTTTTTTGCATACTTACAGCTAAAGATGAAATAAATAAAATTTCCAATATATTTTTAATCAAAGCAATTACCTCTATTTTAGTGCTTATTTTAGTTTTGTATTTCCAGCTCGAAATAAATCCATTTATAGTGTTTTTTATGTGCTTTTTAATTGTGGAATTACCTTCTTCATTAAAGTTAGAGAAGGTTTAAAAATGCTATTTAAATATAATGATTTAGAAAATAGACTTATATACATAACCATTATTTTATTATTATATGGTTTTTATATATTATCTCCTGTCAGTAAGTTTTTAGGTTATACAGAAGGTATATCACCAATAACGATAGTGTTAAGAATATGTCAGGTAGTATTTTTATTTTTGCTTTTTTTTATATCAGTAAAAACTGATAATAGAAGAATAAAGTTTACACATCTTATTGCTATAATGTCAGTTGTATGCATTTATATAATGTTTACTTATAGGGTTTTTATTGACTCGGTATACTCAGAAAAATTCATTGATGACTCTTATCTTGTTGAGTATTTTGTCTTTGGGTTACTTTTTAGTTTGCTTGCCTCTATCCTAATTTCTATTAATTCAACGAGAGAATTACTACTCGAAGTAATGGTAAGTTTAAAAGTGCTATTATTGATTTCAACGGTATTAATAATCTCGCTTTTTTTATTGGATTTTAGCAGTGGTGGTCTAACTAATATTAGGGCTGGATTTGAAAGACTAAACCCGATTTCAATCGGAAGAGCAAGTGCAGTATTAATAATTATCGAGATGTTTATTCCAAGTAAGCATAAGCTATTATCACTTTTAATCTTTATCGTAGGTTCAACAGGGTTGTTGTTATCTTTAGCAAGGGGGCCAATGTTAGGATTAGCTGTTGTATTATTTATTTTCGTTTTAGGTAATTTTAGCTTGAAGAAAATAACTTACTTGGTCATTTCTTTATTTGCGATAATAATTATTTACACTTCAGTATCTCAGTTCGTTGGTTACAATGTTGATTTAATAGAGATGTTTAGTAAAGTAGGTGGCAGCGAAGATCAGAGTGCAAACCAACGATTTTCATTATATATTTCAGCCTTTGAACAATTCTCTAATTCTCCTTTTATAGGGGATAGAGCGGTGGAAATTAATACAAATTATTATCCACATAATTTTTTAATTGAAGTTATGATGTCTATAGGAGCGGTAGGTCTAGTCGTTTTTATTTTTATTAACATTATAACAATTGCTGTATATTTTAGTTCTAATATAATATTAGATAAAATACTTAAGTTAGTATTTTATCTCTACATATTCTATTTTGTTAATGGAATGTTTTCTGGTAGTTTGTTTCAATCAAAGGAATATTGGATTTTACTTCTACTAATTTTCCCCTTGGCTTCTAAGGTTAACTCTATAAATGACAGTTTTAGTTGTATCAGGAACCCGTCCAGATAAAATTGGCGTGGGCGAGATTTTTTTATCGAATATGTGTAGTGGGATTGATGTAAAAAGAATTTTTGTTTCAGATGTAGATAAAAATATAGCCATTAGCGATGCGAATTGTGTAGATAGCTTTTTTTACAAAAATATCTCATGGCCAATACTTTCTGATATAAATATATACTTTTTCTATAAAACTAAAGCAGCGGAGTATGCTCGTGAAATTCTGACTGAAATAAGAAAAGATAAGTATAAAGAGGTAGTATTCGTATTATCTAGTCCAGCTATAATTTTAATATTGTCAGAAATAATAAAAATTAATGGGCGATTCAAATTTAGAGTATTAGTGTGGGATGTATTAGAGTATATCTGTAGTAACCTCAGAGTTTCAAGGTTTACCTCAAATATGCTAGGCAAAGCATATAAAAAAATTATAAATTCATCTTTGTCATTGGGCGTTGTATCTGAAGGCATGTATAGAAACTATTTTGCTTTGAATAAATTTGATATTGAACCTAATAAAGTATTTATACTTAGAAATGCTATTGATAATCAGGAAAAATATAGTAAGAACTTACCTATGTTGACTGATAGTAAAGCCAAGAAGTTTAGGATTGTTTTTGCGGGTTCCTTATATTGCAGAGCAGAGTGGGATGCATTAGTGACAGCGCTTCAATCCGTTGATTTTATAGTATCAAACAAGAAGGTTGAGTTGGTTTTTATCGGAACGCCAGGTAGACTTACTAAATTCCCCGAATTTGGTGTTATTAATTTAGGTTATTTGACTCAGAGTCAAACTCTTAATGTAATAAAAGATTGTGATGCTGGTTATATGCCTTATTGGTTTAGTTTAAAAAAAGAGTTAGTTGTTAAAACTTCATTCCCAGGAAAAGTAACTTCATACCTATCAATGAATTTGCCAATTTTTTACCATGGACCAGAAAGTGCCGATGTATGTGGTTTTGTTTTGAAATATAACTGCGGAGTTACTTGTACGTCACTAGAGCAAAATAGAATCTTACATTGTATTGAAAAACTTATGAAAGACGCGAAAAATATTGATTTAGAAGAAGCGTCTAGTTTATTCAAACAAGAAACGGTTTCTACCCAATTTAAAAAATTTGTTAATTTAGATGATTAAATTTAAAAATGAAAACGAAGTACCTGTTTTAATTCTTTCCTTCAATCGATTAGGAGGGATGCAAGATACTTTCAATATACTCCGAGAAATTAAAGTCAAATATATCTATTTAGCCTCAGACGGTGCACGTAGTGAATCTGAATCTTTCGATGTCGATGCAATAAGAAGTAAAGTTGAATCTTTTATTGACTGGCCATGTGAAGTTAAGACCTTGTACCAAAAAGAGAATCTTGGCTGTAAAAGAGCAGTTCATACTGCAGTACAATGGTTTTTTTCTGAGGTAGACGCAGGTATTGTACTAGAAGACGATTGTGTACCAAATAAGCGCTTTTTTAGTTATTGTCGCAATATGCTAAATAACTATAGAAGTGATTTGAGAGTTGCCACTATATCTGGTAGAAAACACTTCGATTTAGATATGCATCAAGATTATTCGTTTTGTTCTCGCTTTTTTTGTTGGGGCTGGGCATCTTGGTCTGATCGAATATTAGGGTTAGATGTAGAACTTCCTTATAAATCCAATTTTAAGTTATTAAACACGCCGAGTAGTATTGTGGAGCGTTTATATGTTCAAGGCGTCCTAGGTTTGCTTTCATCACGACAGGTTAATTCATGGGCATATTCATATGAAATGCTTTTTAGGAATAAACATCAATATTGTATTATACCAAATGGAAACCTTATAAGAAATGTAGGTTTCGGAACTGATGGGACACATTCAAATACATGGACACATGATCCGATGGTTTATGAGGAAGCTATTAGTATTGCTTTTAATCCAGCTTATGACCCAGTGGAGTATGACAAATATTTGCATACTGGATTGCTTAGTGAGTATAGAGGTAGAGTTGGTTTATTAGTTTTTTCGCAGATTAAGTATCTCAAGACTATAAGGTTATTAGTGAAGAGGTTAATTAGAAGAGGATAGTTTTGTGATATCAGTTTGTATGACCACATATAATGGCATAGCTTACATAGAGCAACAATTAAACAGTATATTGAATCAGTTGTCTTCTACAGATGAAGTTTTAATTTTTGATGACAAATCTACTGATGGCACGTATGAGTTTCTAGTTAATTTCTCTAAAGTAAACTCTATTGTCAAAGTCAAAAAGAACCCAGTAAATCTTGGCTATGTAAAAAATTTTGAACAAGCAATCTATGAAGCACGAGGTGATATCATTTATTTGAGTGATCAAGATGATATTTGGAATGAAGATAAAGTTAAATATATATCCGATTTTTTTAATGATGAAATGAATTCTAACGTAGATATTTTACATCATGGCATGGAGACTATTAGTAGTGATGGAAATTTATTAGATAAAACCTTCAATTATGTACCTCCCTCCTTTAATCAGAAAAATTACTATAGTAAGGTTTTATTAACAATTCTTAAGCCGAAGTGTTATGGATGCGCTATGGCTTTTAGAAAAAAAATAGTACCTCTTATTGTGCCTTTTCCAAAACAAGTATACTCACATGATCATTGGTTAAATGCCTTTGGTGTAGTTTCTTCTAATTTATATTTCGATGACAAAGTATTGATAAGTTATCGACAGCATAACAATAATTTAAGCCCTAAAAAGGGCCTTACGTTTTTACAAAAAATTAAAATTAGAACCAAGTTTATAAAATTATTATATTTATCTTATTTGAGGTTAAAAGTTTAGAATGTTCAAAAATAAAACACTACTCATAACAGGTGGTACAGGCTCATTTGGTAACGCTGTACTCAGCCGATTTTTAAATACAGACATCAAAGAAATTCGTATTTTCTCTCGGGATGAAAAAAAACAAGATGATATGCGTAAGGCTTTTAATAATGAAAAACTAAAGTTTTACATTGGCGATGTTCGTGATCCTCAAAGTATTTCAATGGCTATGCGCGGTGTTGATTATGTTTATCATGCGGCAGCATTAAAACAAGTTCCATCATGTGAGTTTTACCCACTAGAAGCCGTAAAAACAAATGTATTAGGTACAGAGAATGTGCTAGAAGCTGCTATAGCGAATAATGTTGAGCGTATAGTGTGTTTAAGTACTGATAAAGCGGTGTACCCAATTAATGCTATGGGTATTTCAAAAGCGATGATGGAAAAAGTGATCGTTGCAAAAAGCCGAAATTTAGAGCACACGAACACTACAATCTGTTGTACTCGCTACGGTAATGTTATGGCATCACGAGGCTCGGTTATTCCATTGTTCATTCGCCAGGTAGTTAATAATGAGCCAATTACGATTACCGACCCTACCATGACTCGCTTTATGATGACTTTAGACGATGCGGTTGATTTAGTATTACATGCTTTCGAAAATGGCCAAAATGGTGATGTTTTTGTACAAAAAGCGCCTGCTGCAACCATTGACGTGTTAGTTAAAGCATTGCTTGAAATGTTAAAAACACCGGAGCATTTAGTAAATGTAATCGGTACTCGCCACGGCGAAAAGCTGTTTGAAGCATTATGTAGCCGTGAAGAAATGTTCATAGCACAAGATCAGGGTGAATATTACCGTATACCTGCTGATAATCGTGATTTGAACTATGCGCAATATACTGAACAAGGTGAAAAAGACTTATCTAATGTCGAAGATTACAATTCGCATAATACAGCTCGCTTAGATGTTGAAGGGATGAAGCAGTTATTACGTAAACTTGACTTTATGCGTGATATTGAAGCTGGTAAATTAATAGTACCAGAAGGTGTGTAATGAATATTTTAGTAACAGGTGCTAACGGCTTTATTGGTAAAAATTTATGCATTCATTTGAAAGAGGCTGGTTTTGAAAGTATAGAAACAATAACCCGCGATGACACTGATGAAAGTATTGATAAAAAGGTAAACAGTGCTGACTTTATATACCATTTAGCAGGTGTAAATAGACCTGAAAATGACGCTGAGTTTCAAGCGGGTAATACTGACTTAACAAAAAAAATAGTTGATATACTAGTCAATAATAAACGAAGCACTCCAATTTTACTTACATCATCAATTCAGGCTGAATTAAATAATCCATATGGAAAAAGTAAAGCCGGTGCAGAGTCCGCTATTTTTTCTTACAGGGAAAAAACTGGAAGCACGGCATACATCTATAGACTACCGAATGTTTTTGGTAAGTGGTGTAAACCTAATTATAATTCTGCAGTGGCTACCTTTTGCTATAACGTAATAAACGATTTACCAATTACTGTACACAAAGCTGATGCACCCATTAATCTTGTTTACATAGATGATGTTTGTCATGCATTTGTTAACTTACTAATCAATACACCTTCAAAGTCTGAAGAGTATAATTATGTAGAGCCTGTTTACAAAACTTCAGTAGGTAAGGTTGTTAGCTTATTGAATGATTATAAACAAAGTCGCACCTCTCTAATAACGAGTAAGGTAGGTGTTGGGTTTGAACGAGCGCTCTATTCTACTTATCTGAGTTATTTTAAACCTGAGCAGTTTAATTATGACGTGCCAAGTTATACTGATGAGCGAGGCTCATTCAGCGAAATGCTTAAAACAAATGATTCAGGTCAGTTTTCATTTTTCACTGCGCACCCAGGTATTACTCGCGGTGGGCACTATCACCATACTAAAAATGAAAAGTTTTTAGTATTAAAGGGTTATGCTCGATTTAAGTTTAAGCACATTGTCACAGGCGAAGAGTATGAACTTACAACATCGGAACAAGTCCGCACTATAGTAGAAACTATACCAGGTTGGACTCACGACATAACTAATATTGGTACAGAAGACCTAATCGTTATGCTGTGGGCAAATGAAATATTCGATAGAAAGAAACCAGATACTATCGCTATGCCTTTATAAAGTGCGTTATTTAATTTAATAAGTTTAAAGTGAAAAAAATGAAAAAGTTAAAAGTAATGTCTGTTGTAGGAACAAGACCAGAAATAATCCGTTTATCTCGAGTACTTGCTAAGCTTGATGAGCATTGCGAACATATTTTGGTACATACTGGTCAAAACTATGATTTTGAACTTAATGAAGTTTTTTTTAACGATTTAGGTGTAAGAAAGCCTGATTATTTTTTAAATGCTGCAGGTAAAAATGCTGCAGAAACAATTGGTCAAGTAATTATTAAAGTTGACCAAGTACTTGAAGAAGTTAATCCAGAAGCGATGCTTGTGTTAGGTGACACAAATTCATGTATTTCAGCAATTCCTGCAAAGCGTCGAAAAGTTCCAATATTTCATATGGAAGCAGGTAATCGTTGTTTTGATCAGCGAGTACCTGAAGAAACTAACCGCAAAATAGTTGATCATACTGCTGATATAAACCTGACTTATAGCACTATTGCACGAGATTACCTGTTAGCAGAGGGGGTACCGGCAGACCGCGTGATAAAAACAGGTAGCCCGATGTTTGAAGTATTAAACCACTATATGCCTCAAATTGATGATTCAAGTGTACTAAATGAACTGGAACTGCAAAAGGGTCAGTTTTTTGTAGTCAGTGCTCACAGAGAAGAAAACGTTGACTCCCCAAAACAACTAGCATACTTAGCTGAAACGCTTAACACGCTTGCTGAACATTATGACATGCCTGTAATTATTTCTACTCACCCACGTACAAGAAATAGAATAGAAGCACAGGGCATTGAGTTTCATCAAAATATTAGATTATTAAAACCTTTAGGTTTTCATGATTATAATAACTTACAAAAAAATGCAAAAGCTGTACTTTCTGATAGTGGAACAATCAATGAAGAATCTTCTATTATGAACTTTCCTGCATTGAACTTACGAGAAGCTCATGAGCGCCCTGAAGGAATGGAAGAGGCATCAGTAATGATGGTCGGTTTAGGGGTTGAGCGAGTTATGCAGGGGTTACGTATATTGGAATCTCAACCTGCAGGGGAACAACGCTTACTTCGCCAGGTTTATGATTACAGCATGCCAAATGTTGCAGATAAAGTGGTGAGAATAATCCATTCTTACACTGACTATGTAAATAGAGTTGTATGGAAAAAATATTAAATTGAGTAAAAATAATAAAATATTTATAGTTACTGAATATATTGGTCTCAATCATAATTCTACAGCTTTTTATTGGGCGAAAATTGCATTATTTTTTAATAAACATTATGAATTAATTGTTATATGTCCTAAAAACTCGCATACAGAAAGCTTTTTTCGCGAGCATAAGCTTAACGTTTACTATGTTAAAGATATTGCTTTTGATAAAAATAAATTAGTATCAAGAGTTTTTGGACAATTGAAATATGCATGGTCTTTTAACAGGCATATTCTTAAATATATTAGTAAAGAAGATATAGTTTTTACTGGAACTAACCCAATAATTAGCATGTTTTTTACCGGGTTAATTAAGAAGCTTAAAGCCTTCAAGTGGATAATGCTATGCCACGATATATTTCCTGACAATTTAATTCCATCAGGTGTAATGCAGTTAGGATTGAAGTACAAATTGGTGAATAAAGTATTCTCACTTTTGTATCGAACCCCAGATATAATTACACCTATTGGTAGAGATATGGCGGTTAAGCTTCAGCAAAAAGGTGTGATTCAAGAAAGAATTGTAGTAGTACCAAATTGGGCTGATCATAATAAAATAAAGATGATGGCTAAAAACGAAAACCAAATAATTAAAAAGCTTAATTGGCAAAACAATTTGGTTTTTTGTTTTTTTGGAAATATCGGTCGTTTGCAGGGTATCGATAATTTATTATCTGCTATCGCGCTAGTGAAATCGGAGTCTAGCAGGTTTTTATTCATTGGTGGTGGTTCAGAAGACCATTTGGTGAAGAAGTTTGTTTCATCAGTTGGTAAAAGGAATAGTTACTATTACGGTGAACTACAGCTAAAAGATAATAATATAGGCTTAAATTGTGGCGATATAGCCTTAGTTACTCTTGGGCAGGGAATGTATGGTTTAGGTGTACCTAGCAAGGCATATTTTTCTATGGCTGCAGACAAACCTATTTTATTAGTGGCTGATAAGGAGTCTGAGTTGGATCTATTAATAAATGAGCATAATGTAGGCTGGTTTTGTGAAAGTGGTAACCCAGTAACTTTAGCCGAGAGTATTGATACAATATCCGAAAACTGGTTAACAGTTAATAATCGCATTTACCCTCGGAAGTGTATGATTGACCACTTTTCTGAAGAACAATCACTTGAAAAGTATAAATCCCTGGTAGATGAACTGTTTGAAAAACAAAATTGAGATAAAAATTGGCAAGTAATTTTAGTAAAAAAATCATTATAACTGGTGCTAAAGGTTTTGTTGGTAAAGCTCTATGCTCAAATTTAAGTAAATACAACTACCTTAATTTTATACCGTTAGCAAGAGAGCCATTGCCGCCGAACTTTCAGTTATGTCCAGGTTTAAATCAAAAAGAGGGTTGGAGTGAGTTACTTGCAGAAGCCGATGTTGTCATTCACTTAGCAGGGAAAGCACATGAGGTAAGTAATGCGTCGTCGCTGGAAGCTTTCCGCTCGGTAAATACATATGGTACCGTCAACTTAGCGAAGCAAGCCGTAATTGCAGGTGTTAAAAAGTTTATTTTTATGAGTTCTATAGGAGTAAATGGGGTATCAAACTCATCTCCTTTTAAATATAACGATAAACCTACTCCAATTGAAAATTATGCTATTTCTAAGTATGAAGCTGAAATAGCGCTAAAAAAAATAGTAAAGAATACTGATATGGAGCTCGTTATAATTAGACCTCCTCTAGTTTATGGCAAAAATGCTCCAGGTAACTTTGGTAAACTCTTAAATGTTGCACAGAGGAATCTACCACTTCCTTTGGGTGCAATTAATAATCAGCGCAGCTTTGTAGCTGTAGATAACTTAGTTGATCTAATAGTTACATGTATTGATCATCCAAATGCTGTTAATCATACATTTTTGGTAAGCGATGATGAGGATATATCGACATCAAATCTTTTGAAAAAGCTTACGTTGGCAGCAGGTAAAAAGCCTTGGTTGATACCTATTCCAGTATCTTTTTTAAAACTCATAGCTTCTATAGTTGGCAAAAAAGATACCGTTGAAAGATTTTCAAGTTCGTTAATTGTTGATATTGAGCATACTAAAAGTACATTAAACTGGAAGCCGCCAATTACTCTGGAAGAAGGCATTCGTCGTTGCTTTAAATAACTACTATTTTAATAATATGGAATTATAAATGATACGTGTACTCGATTTTTTCTTTTCACTTTTTGGTTTATTGTTTGCTTTACCGTTTTTATTGATTTTATACCTTATTGGCTTATTCGATACTGGCTCACCACTATTTAAACAAGAGCGTGTTGGTCGTAATAAAAAACCTTTCACTTTAGTTAAATTTAGAACAATGTCAGTAGATACAGCGTCGGTGGCTAGCCATCTTGCAAGCAGTGCATCTATCACTCGTTTTGGTGGTTTTTTACGTAAAACTAAATTAGATGAGCTACCGCAGCTTTGGAATGTACTTAAAGGTGAAATGAGTTTAGTTGGACCACGTCCCGGGCTATTTAATCAGCAAGAACTTACTCAGGCTCGTGATGCTAAAAATATATACAATGTACGCCCTGGCATTACTGGCTTGGCACAAGTGAGCGAAATAGATATGTCTACTCCAGAGCTGTTAGCTGAAACCGATGCAAAAATGATTGCCACGCTAAACCTTAAAGATTACTTTACTTATATACTGCAAACAGTAACAGGAAGTGGCAGTGGCGATAGAGTAAAATAGCAACATAACATACACAAATTTACAAAAAATAACTAAATACATAAAGACTATATAAAATATTGCCTATAGTCTTTATTTATTAAGTGCATTGGTTGCTCATCTTGTAGTAAAATTGTAGCCAATAGAATAGCAATATGATTGCTGGCTTCAGGGAAATGTATTGTGTTTTTAAAGTTTTTAGTTAGTTTACCACGCCCCCAAAAAAGAGTTATTTCTCTCCTTATCGACAGCGTATTTATAATAGTGGCTTTTTGGCTTTCTTTTTTGCTTAGGCTAGATAGTGTAGTTGTTTTAAAAAGCATACACAATTGGTTATTACTAGCCGCTTTGTTACCACTGAGTTTACTTAGTTTTGTGAAGCTAGGATTATACAGAGCTGTTCTACGATATATGAATACACAAGCTATGTGGGCCATTGCCGCTGGCGTTGTGCTATCTACATTATATTTAACTGTTTTGTCTTTCTTTTTAAGTGCCGCGGTTCCGCGTACTGTGCCATTTATATATGCTAGTTTCTGTATTTTATTTGTAGGTGGGTCAAGGTTAACAGCGCGCGCCATTGTAGGGCAAATCACCATGCGTCGCAAAGAAGGTGTAATTATATATGGTGCAGGATCTGCAGGTCGGCAATTAGCTACCGCGCTTGCTAGCGGGCCTGAATATTCACCTGTTGCATTTATCGATGATGACTCTAAAAAGCATTTATCTGTAATACAGGGAGTATGCGTGTACTCATCTACACAAATAGCAGAAGTTGCAAAGCAAAAATGTGCTAAGAAGATTTTACTTGCCCTGCCAAGCACATCAAGAAGCCGCCGTAAAGAAATACTTAACGCAATTGAAAAGTACAAGTTACAGGTGATGACCATACCTGGAATGGCCGATATAGTGTCGGGCACTACAAGTGTTGATGCAATTAAGGATGTAGAAATCGATGACCTACTTGGCAGAGAATCAGTTAAACCAAGACAAGATTTAATGTCATCAAATATTACCAATAAAGCCGTTATGGTGACTGGCGCAGGTGGTTCAATAGGGTCAGAGCTGTGTAGGCAAATAATAAAAAATACTCCAACAAAAATTGTGTTGTTTGAGCTTTCAGAGTTTGCTTTATACGCTATTGAAAAAGAGCTTTCAGAATATTGCGTTGCCAACAACCTAAATATTGAAGTGTTACCAATACTTGGCTCCATTCAAAATAAAAAATTACTTGAATCAACATTTTCAACTTTTAGTATTCAAACTGTATATCATGCCGCAGCTTACAAGCATGTCCCACTAGTAGAACATAATGTAGTTGAAGGTGTTCGCAACAATGTTTACGGAACTTATAATGTAGCAACCGCAGCCATATTTACTAATGTAGAAACATTTGTTTTAGTGTCTACCGATAAGGCTGTTCGCCCAACAAATATAATGGGAACAACCAAGCGTATGGCCGAACTTGTTTTGCAAGGCCTTTCAGAGGTGCAAAGCACCACGCGCTTTACCATGGTTAGATTTGGTAATGTTTTAGGATCATCGGGTTCGGTTGTGCCGCTTTTTAGAAAACAAATAAAAGCAGGTGGCCCAATAACATTAACCCATCAAGATATAACGCGTTACTTTATGACAATACCAGAAGCCGCTCAGCTTGTTATTCAAGCTGGTGCAATGGGGGTCGGTGGCGATGTGTTTGTGCTTGATATGGGGGAGCCTGTAAAAATTAAAGACCTTGCAACAAAAATGGTGCACTTGTCAGGGCTTGAAGTTAAGCATGAAAAACGACCAAATGGCGATATAGAAATTAAATGTACTGGTTTACGCCCAGGTGAAAAGTTATACGAAGAGTTATTAATTGGCGATAACGTTACTGGGACTGATCACCCAAGAATATTAAGTGCTCACGAAATAAAAATGCCATGGGCTGAATTAGATACCTTTTTAGCTAATCTAAAAGTTGCATGTGACGAGTCTGACCATCCTCAAATTCGTAAGCTACTTTTACAAGCACCCACAGCGTTTTCACCTACGGATGGTATTTGCGATCTTAACTGGAAAGAAAAACAAACTAGCCAATCAAATGTAACCGTTTTGCCTAACATAAGTAGTTCTTGAGTAGCTTTATTAAGACGATTGTTGGTGTTTTAGGTCTAATAATTCGCGTGAGTAAGCTCACGCCTACAAAGGTATGCCAAACCACAAATATTAAGGTTTACACCATGTAGGCGCCTTGCTTGCTGGCGCTTTAAAAGCATAGCTTTTACATTTAACCATTTGCGTGAGCAAGCTTCACGCCTGCAAAGATATCCAAAACCTCTAATATTAAGGTTTAACACCATGTAGGCGCCATGCTTGCTGGCGCGTTAAAAGCGTTTATATTTAACTATTCGCGTGAGCAAGCTTCACGCCTACAAAGGTACCCCAAACCTCTAATATCAAGCTTTAACCCCACGTAGGCACCATGCTTGCTGGCGCGTTAAAAGCGTTTATATTTAACCATTTGCGTGAGCAAGCTTCACGCCTACAAAGGTATGTCAAACCACTAATGTTGAGGCTCAACCCCACGTAGGCGCCTTGCTTGCTGGCGCGTTAAAATCTATAAATAAACAGAGTTCCAATAAGGGTATTCCCTTAAATTATCTACTAACCCTGCTCGTAAAGGGTTAGCAGCTATATATCTTGCTTGAGTTATTAAGTCCTTTTCATCTCTTACTTTGTGATCATAATAATTTGATTGCCATATTTTTCCGTGGGTACAGTTTTGTTGATTAAGCTTATACGTTGTAATATTTTTAAACTTTCTAATTAGGTTTGATAGGTTAGGAGTGTTGCCAAGCTGTAAGAGCCAATGAACATGATCGGGCATAACTACATAACAAATAGTGTTTATTGAATTATTTTTAGAAAAAAAATACAGTTCTTTAGTAACTAAACGTGCATTTACGAAGTTAGAAAATAATGGCTTGCGATGGTTACAACATAAAGTGATAGAGAAAAAGGCATTACTTGTAGGGCACCGCCCTTTTAAGCGTTTATGTGTGTTTACCATATAATTTTTACCTTTTAAATCCATTTGCGTGAGCAAGCTTCACGCCTGCAAAGATATCCAAAACCTCTAATATTAAGGTTTAACACCATGTAGGCGCCATGCTTGCTGGCGCGTTAAAAGCGTTTATATTTAACTATTCGCGTGAGCAAGCTTCACGCCTACAAAGGTACCCCAAACCTCTAATATCAAGCTTTAACCCCACGTAGGCACCATGCTTGCTGGCGCGTTAAAGCTAACTTCCTATTTCAATTTTAACGCTCTCACCCAACACCTCTTTGTATTTATTTGCCAATGCAGCTTTTGCATCATCATCGCCATGCACAATTTTTATATGGCTTGGCTTTTTACGCATACCCGTTACAAACTTAATTAACCCGTTTTGATCGGCATGTGCACTATAACCGCTAATAGTGTGTACTTTGGCATTAATGGTAACGCGTGTATTGTTTATAAATACATAACCATTACGTGGGCCGTATTGTTGAATATCACGGCCTAGCGTGCCTCTCCCTTGGTAGCCCACAAATAAAACATCGGTGGTTGCATCACCTAAAAATCGTTCTAGGTAATTAACTATTCGGCCTCCGGTACACATACCGCTGGCGGCTAAAATAATAGCAGGCGTTTGGCGCGTACTTAAGTAATTAATAATGGAAATATGTTCTTTATGCGAATCAACCGTGGTTAGGTTTTTAAAATCAAGTGGGTGACGGCCTTTGGCTACTTTCTGTTTTGCTTCGTTATCCCATAAGTGTTTAAACTTTCTATATTGAGCAGTAAAGTTTGCTGCCATGGGAGAGTCGAGTATTACGTGTATATCTCGCCATTTAGTATGCTTGGCAGAGCTATGTATAAGTTGTTCTAGTTCGTATAGAAGTTCTTGGGTTCGGCCAATACTAAATGCAGGCACTAGCACCACGCCATTATCTGCAACCGCACGCTCTATTATTTTTTTAAGTGTTTGGGTACGCTGTTTACGCCCTTGATGGTTTTTATCACCATAAGTAGATTCAATCACTAAAGTATCGGCTTTATAAGGCGCTTTAGGCGAGGGGAGTAATGGCGTGTATGGAGCGCCTAAATCACCCGAAAATACAACGCGGTGAGTGCTATTTGGTTTAGTACTTTGCTTATGAGTTTTAATGTCAATTTCAACATAGGCTGAACCTAAAATATGCCCGGCTCGCTGAAATCGCGCTTTAGCACTTTGCTGTCCATTGCATGGCAAGTTAAACCATGTTTTAAAATCAACGGGTACAATGCGTCGCTTTAGTAGGTTTAAGCAGGCATTTATAATTTTAGGGTCGCGTGTTACGCCCACTTTTAGCGCATCTTCTATTACTAGCGGCAATAAACTGGCTGAAGCTTGCGAGGTAAATATTGGCCCTTTAAAGCCGGCGGCAAATAAATAGGGAATTCGGCCAACATGATCAATATGGCAATGCGTAACAATAAGCGCGGTAACATGGCTAATATCAAATTCTATTGATAAGTCTTCTTTTGAGTCCTCCCCTTGAAATAACCCGCAATCAACAAGTACACTTGTTTGCTCATTAATTAAAAGCTCATGGCATGAGCCTGTAACACCGTTTACAGCCCCGTGGTGAAGTAAATGCATACACTCTCCTTGTGTTAAAATTTAGTTAAAATAAAAAGTGGTAAAAATAGCTGTTTTACTATGTTTTTCCGAAAATAAGTTAACTCATCAGATTTAAAATAAGATATGTAAAAATATTTAACAAAATCAATTTTAAACGTTACCAGTGTTAAGTTACTGTTACATAATTAGTTAAGTTTATTTTTAGTGATAAACTTAGTACTCAAAGCATAAGTTTGGCATTATTTATTTTAATTGCCAGTTTACATAGGTGTTTAGTATTAGCTATAATGCTCACCTGATTTAGTTTAATCTTGTGTTAATTGCAATTTTGTTATGTGGGATTGCTATGGAAAGTTGGTATTTAGTAGTGTGTAAACCTCGTCAGGAAGAGCGGGCAAAAACCAACTTAAATAATCAAGGGATTGAAGCATTTTACCCCCAATTGACTACCGAAAGGCTGGTCAAAGGTCGTAAGACCATCAAAAAATCTGCTTTATTTCCAAATTATTTATTTGTGTTCCTTGATTCAAAAAACGGTAACTTTTCTGCTGTAAAAAACACACGCGGAATAGCAAGTTTTGTTGCATATGGTGCCAAATACCAAATTGTACCAATACAAATAATAGAACAACTAAAGTGTGAACGTTTGTACACTACTAAATCCGAACTGCCAAAATCAGGTGATAGGGTAAACGTAAATAACAACTCGTTTAACAATATAGATGCCATATATAAAGAACCGGATGGAGACATCCGAAGCATTTTGTTAATTAAATTGCTTAACAAAGAAGTAGAAATAAGCATAGACAACAATGATTTTAAATAAACTCCTTAGTGGCAAGTATTAAATTATTACCCCGCTCATCAAAGTTTAGCTTTTATCAGTAAGTAGGAACTGCAACCTAGGGGCGGAAGCGTGCCCGAAGGGCTAGATAAGCAAATGGTTTTGCTTTCAAGCTGGAGCGAGAGGAGCTCTGCGACGAACTGGAACGTGAAGCGTGCCCGAAGGGCTATTCATAGACGCGTAGTTTGCCAGCGTGAATGCTAATAACTCATAAAGTAAATCAGCCACTGTTTGCTGTCTATATTTTATAAAATACTGAGTAAGCATAAATACTTATTTAAGCGAATGCCAAAGCGCAAAAGCGTGTTTCGGCTTGCGTGCAAAGTAAGCTCATGCTTTAATTAGCCGATAAAATACAAGTACTCACCAAGGTTGGTGGGCAAGTGCAATATTTAAAATAATTTTGGGATTCTACGATGGCGTTAAGCTGTAAATCACTCATCACTTCACTCGCAATACTATCAGTTACCGGTTGCACCATAGTACCAGGTAGCCATTTTGAAGGCATAGAATCTGGCGAGCAAACACAAAACCTTGAGCAAGATCTCGAAAAAGTAAATATTCAAATTATCGACTCGTCGCTAATTAAACAACAAAAACAAGCACGTGCATCTGCAAAGCCAATATCTAACACCGCAGGTGTAAACGTAAGTAATTACGAATATAAAATTGGCATAGGCGATACGTTAACTATAGGTGTGTGGGATCATCCCGAACTTACAATACCCGCAGCGGTGCAACGAACCGCAGAGTTTGATGGCTTTCGCGTACAAAAAGACGGCACCATTACCTATGCTTATGCGCCAAACATTCCAGCAGCAGGGCGTACTATTAGCGAAGTACGCGAAGACCTAGTTAAACGTTTGAGCCGAGTGATTGAAAACCCACAGGTAGACATAAAAGTTGTGGGCTTCAATAGCCAAAAAGCTTATGTGACAGGTGAAGTGAAGCAGCCAGGTGTGTACCCAGTTACCGAAATACCACTTACCCTAATTGACGCGCTAAACCAAGCGGGTGGATTAACAGAAGCCGCCGATTGGCGCACAGTAACGTTTACTCGTGGCAACAAAACAGAAACCATACAGCTCGACAGCTTTTATTCACAGGGTGATATTTCGCAAAACCGTTTACTTCAACACGGCGACATAATTCATGTAACACGTAACGACGCACAAAAAGTATTTGTACTGGGCGATGTAAAGCGTGCAGGGTCTATTGTATTAAACCGATATGGCTTAAACCTAGCCGAAGCGCTAAGCGACACCGGTGGCCTAAACGAAACCACAGCCGACGCCAATGGCGTGTTTGTACTGCGCAAAAGTAACGTAGAACAAACAGGTGTTATTGCAAACGTATACCAGCTGCACGCTAAAAACATTACTGCAATGGTATTAGCCGAGCAGTTTGAGCTGCAACCGCACGACATTGTTTACGTAACATCGGCACCATTGGCTCGTTGGAACCGCGTAATAAGCTTATTGTTACCGTCGGTATCAACGGTTGATAACCTAAACGACATAAATAACTAAGGCGCATAGCAATGTTCGATTCTGTATTAGTTGTATGTGCTGGTAATATTTGCCGCAGCCCAACGGGTGAATATGTATTAAAGCAAAAGCTTGAAGGTAAAAATATTAAAGTGTCGTCGGCTGGACTAACTGCGCTTGAAGGCAAACCTGCCGATGCAAAAGCAAAACAAATTGCCCAAGCACATGGTGTAAACATGGATGAGCACCAAGGCAGGCAGTTGTCGTCTGCACTTGTTGCGCAAAATAGCGTAATACTGGTTATGGAAGAGCGCCATTTAAACGATGTACACGCCCGTTACCCCGAGGCACGCGGTAAAACATTTTTACTAGGTAAGTGGATTAACAACGCCGAAATTCCCGACCCATACCGCCAAAGTACCGAGGCATTTGAACACGTTTACACATTAATTGATAGCGCATGCAGCGCTTGGCAAAAGTATTTATAAGGAATGGCTAATTTAATGAATACCCAGCCTGAAAGTAAAAATAAAAACACCGCACAACCCACCCAAGAAATTGATTTAATGGCACTACTCGGCGCATTACTCGACCGTAAATACTTTATAGCAGGCATAACAGCACTGTTTATGTTTATAGGTGTGGTTTATGCAGTATTAAGTACACCGGTTTACCAAGCCACCGCCATGATACAAGTGGAAGACGGCGGTGCATCGGTCCCCGGGTTTGACGACATGGCCGGCATGTTTGAAAGTACATCGGCCGCGGTGACCGAAATTGAGCTGCTAAAATCACGCAGTGTAATTGGTGAGGCGGTAGATTCACTTAAGCTTGATATAATAGCTGAGCCAAAACTATTCCCATTTATTGGAGAGCGAGCTTACCGTAAGTTTACCCCCATGGAAGAGGGCGATTTAGCCGAACCAAGTTTTGGTGCAAGCAGCTACGCATGGGGCGGCGAAAGCATAAATATATTTAGGTTTGACGTACCACGTGCTGCTATAAACCAAGAGTTTATACTTGTAGCACAGGCAGGTAACGGTGTTGCTCTGCTAAATGGTGGTGGCGACGAAATACTCGCTGGTAAAGTAGGTGAAGAGCTTACTAACGGTAAATTTAACCTAACAGTGCGCAAGCTTAATGCGCGCCCAGGTACGGAGTTTTTATTAGCCCGTAAAGACCGACTTAATACTATTCTTAACTTACAAGCAGCTATTGGCGCAAGCGAAAAAGGTAAAGACTCAGGCATAATTAATTTAAGCCTACAAAGCACAAAACCAAGTTACGCTGAAAAAGTGCTTGATAAAGTAGCCGCTATTTACGTACGCCGTAATGTTGAGCGTAATAGCGCAGAGGCACAAAAATCGCTTGAGTTTTTAGAGGTGCAATTACCTGAAATTAAAAAACAACTTGAATACGCCGAGCAACGTTTTAACGACTACCAAATAAAACGCCAGTCAATAAACATAACGCTTGAGACCCAAGGCGTACTCGAGCAAGTAGTAAAGCTAGAAACCAAACTACAAGAGCTAAACCTAAAACGCCTAGAGCTAGGTCGTAAATTTAAAAAAGACCACCCCGCATACCAAGGTATTATTGAGCAAATACAAGCAGTAGAAAGCCAAAAAAATGAGTTAATTGGCGAGGTAGGTAACCTGCCCGAAACCCAACAAGAGCTACTGCGTTTAAAGCGCGATGTTGAGGTAAGTAACCAAATATATACACTGCTACTTAGTAAAACCCAAGAGTTAGACATAGTGCGTGCTGGCACGGTAGGTAATGTACGCGTTATAGACTACGCCGAGGTAAATACCAGCAAGCCAGTAAAACCTAAAAAAGCATTAATAGTAGTAATGGCAACTATGCTTGGTGGCATGCTTGCAGTGGCTATTGTACTTATACAAAAAGCCATGCATAAAGGGGTTGAAGACCCAAGCGAAATTGAAGGCCTAGGCATACCGGTATACGCAAGTGTACCCTACTCAGACTACCAAGATAAACTAACCGGCTTTACAGGGCGCAAAAATAAAGCAGGTAAAGCTAAAAGCTTGCTCGCGCTTGATAACCCAGCCGACCTTTCAATAGAGGCCCTGCGTAGCTTACGTACCAGCTTACACTTTGCGATGATGGAAGCTAAAAACAACATTGTTGCTATATCGGGCCCAAGCCCAGGTGTGGGTAAATCGTTTATATCGGTTAACTTAGCAGCAGTGTTAGCGCAAAGTGGTAAAAAAGTGCTAATTATTGATGCCGACATGCGCAAAGGCTACCTGCAAACCCAGTTTGGCTTAAAATGGGACGATGGCCTTAGTGATTACCTTTCAGGTCGTTTAAACTTAGCGCAGGTAACTAAGCCTACCAAGGTTGAAGGCTTAAATGTAATTACCCGCGGGCAAATACCGCCAAACCCTTCTGAGCTATTAATGCACAGCAACTTTAACAAACTAGTTGAAGAGGTAAGCGCAGCTTACGACATAGTAATTATAGATACCCCACCAATACTGGCAGTAACCGACCCAGCTATAGTGAGTGCGCATACCGGCACTACATTATTAGTGGCACGCTTTGGCCAAAACCACTTACGTGAAATAGACCTAACCCGCAACCGCTTTGAGCAAAATGGGATAGACGTAAAAGGCCTAGTATTTAACGGGGTGGTTAAAAAAGCAAGTAATGCTTATGGGTATTATGGTTATTATAACTATGAGTACAAAAGTGATAAAAAATGAAACTAAATTGTAGTTTCAATTTAATGGCACTGGCAATGAAAAGTAGGCAGCTGTGAAATTTAGACGTGACATAAATACTTTGAGGGCTGTTGCTGTAATGGCAGTCTTAATTTATCACTTTAGCCCAGAAGTGCTTTCAGGTGGGTTTGTTGGGGTAGATATTTTTTTTGTTATTTCAGGCTATCTAATGACAAAAATTATATCTGATAAAATTAATGCACAATCCTTTTCATTTATAGAGTTTTATAGTGCTCGTTGTGTAAGAATAATACCTCCTTTAGTATTTTTATGTTTTGCTTTAATGCTTTTTGGCTATTTCTATTTGTCTATATTTGACTTTAGAAATTTAAATAAACATATATTTTCTAGTGGTCTGTTTATCTCAAATATAAATTATTATATGGAAACAGGTTACTTCGATGTTAGCTCTAACTATAAGTGGTTGTTACATACTTGGTCTCTCTCTGTCGAATGGCAGTTTTATATATTATTTCCTGTTTACATGTTGGTTATAAATTATTTACTACCTTCTAGGTATTTAAAGTGTTTTTATATTTTCACACTGGCCGCGTTGTTTATATATGGAATGTATTTATCTAATATAAACCAGTCCTTGGGTTTCTTTTCTCTTCAATCTAGAGGTTGGGAGTTAATGCTAGGAGGTGTTGCTCATTTATATCCAATTAAAACTCAATCAGAAAAAATAAAAAAAACATTAGCCTACGTTGGTTATTTTCTGCTGATTATATCGATAATAACACTAACTTCTGGATATGGCTGGCCTAGCTTTTACACTTTGGTCCCTGCTTTAGCTACATTTATTATTATTTTAGCGTCAACAAATATGCCTTTCGATAAAAGTGAAATTGTTCAAGCTATCGGTACTCGATCATACTCTATATATTTATGGCACTGGCCGATAAAAACAGCCTTTTTCTATTGTTCATTAACATCTCCTTTATATGATGTTTTAGGAGGAGCAGGGGCTATTATTGTTGGGAGTTTTGCTTATTCATTAATTGAAAAAAATAGTAAAGGTAAGTTTAGTCAGTTAACCTTAAAGCGGGTATTCTTTTTTAAACCATTATGGTGTGTAGTATTACTTACTGTCGCTAGTTCTTACATTTATTTTAAAAATGGCCTTTCAGAAAGACGTGTTCCATCATTACTTAATATTCAAAAAAGTCCTTTTCATACTGAATGTGATAAAAAAAATTGTAATTACTTTTATCCAAATCCTAGTTGGGCTGTCTTGGGTGATAGCCATGCAAAGGAAATTGCATATTCACTGGCAAAAGAACTAGCTAAAACTAAAAATAGCTTAATTGAGTATAGTTATGCTGGCTGTAAACCTTCTTTTGAATTAAAAGAAACTAACGGCTGTATGGCATGGACAGAAAAATCGGTGTCTGAAATAGTTAACAATGAAAAAATAAAGAATATAGTGATCAGTTACAGAACTATTCTTTTCGAAGACGATGATAACAGTTTTGAGTCGTTTGATAAAATTATCAAAACCCTATCAAAGACAAATGCGAATATTTACATACTGATGCCTATTCCTTCTTCAGATAGTAAAGTTAACTCAATAGCTTTTAGGCATAATTTTATAAATGACAATAGCGTATCCTCAATAAGTATTACACTTGAAAATTATAATAAAAATAATTCTCGAGTAATTAGCTATCTAAATAAAATACAAGATAAAAAAATTAAACTTATAGATACGAAAAGTTATTTTTGCGATTTAACGCACTGTTATTCCATAAAGGGAGGAATTCCTCTTTATTTTGACGATAATCACCCTTCAATAAATATTACAGACAAAATTATAAAAACTTTGTTGTTACAATAAATAGGGACGTGGCGTTGGTTGACTTCTACATTATTTTTTTTAGTGTTTTATTTTTTTTAAATATTTCCATTTTACTCTTCATATATGATGAAAAAAACACTTTAAAAGTTGATATTAATCGAGATAGCTTAGCAATATTTGGTGCGTTTATAGCCGCGCTAATATTTATGTTTTACCTTAACTTATTAGACTATAGTTATAGCGATGACTTTAAGCAGTATCTAAGATGGTTTCATGAAGTGGCTATAATTGACGACTTCTCTGATCTTGAACGAGAGAAGGATCTTGGCTTCTCTTATTTGTTATACCTACTATCTAGATTTACCAGTTCAAATACTATCTTTACTTTATTATTAAGTATTTTTGTCCTTTTGTTTATATCTTCAATATCACAGCACGACAGGGTTAAATTTTTTAATTTCGAATCAATGTTTATTTTATTTACAATTTTATTACTAAATAGAATGGCATTAGAGCATTATTTTAATATTATTCGTTCTTTTGTGTGCTCGGCGGTATTAATATATGTACTTTTGAAATTTTTTAGAAGCAAGTATATTTGGTTGGCATTAATCCCTCTAATGTACTTTATACATAAAATGCAATTTCTATTGTTTTTTATTTTCTTATTCTTAGCTGTTATCTTGCCAGTACGAGTTTTAATAGTCTTAATAATTATTGGTGTTATAAATATTTTCACTGATGCTTCATCACAAGTTATAGCAAGTCAGATGATTAAATATATAAATTATATTACCGATTTTTATTCAAATAGTGGATTGACAGGTGACTTGGTTTTCTCTTTTTCAAAAAAATTGCAGGTCGGCTTTTACATTATAATTCCATTACTATTATTATATACACAAACAATTACTAATTGGGGGTTTGTTAGTATAGTCAGCCGGAAAGACGCTTTTTTAATTAAATATATTTATTTATTGTCTGGGGTGTACTTCTTATTCGTATCTGTTTTTCCGGTTGCAGATAGGTTAACAGTGATATTAATCCCTTTACTATACATAATGTTTATTAAGTATGTACCGAGGAAAATAGTTGTAACTTATTCATTGTGTGTAGTTGCTTTTAATTACATTGCATTAATTAGAAACTCTGCATATTTAAATGTTTAAATATTGAGATTTAATGTTGTTTATTTGGGGTAGTTGTGATTTTGTTTAAAAAGTTAAAAGATAAGTTAGGCTCCATATATTTTTATAGTGCCTTAACCTCTCTTATAGGCGCATTTTTATCTTTTCTGTATGTTAAGTCGGCAGGTTATGAAGAATTTGGCTTATTCGTACTTCTAATGAGCCTGATAGGCGTTATGCTCGATATTGTAAGTTCAAGGACAAGTGAAGGGGTTACATATTTTTCAAAGTTAAATCATGGCAGGAAAGATGTTATCTTTTCAGGTTGTACCTTTGATATAATAATAACCGTTGCTTTTTTTTTTGTGGTCGGCGTATTTTACTTCAACTATCACCAACTCGATGCACTTTCTAATATAGAAAGCGACGCTATTTTATTGTATGGGTTATATCCATTAACGCGTATATTATTTGGTACTACGCAAGGCTTACTGATTGCTGATGGAAGGTATAATGACGTTATAATAATCAACTTTATATCATCACTTATAAGGCTTTTATCGACGTTTTTCATTATTTACTCAACAAAATTAAATCATACTGGCATAGCTTTAACGTATGCTATTTCTACTATCGTGTTTATACCTCTGTTAATCAGAACATTATATTTAAGTCAGTTTTGGTGCTTTTCAAGTAGAAAAATAGTACGTGGCTTTTTTTCGTACTCAATAAAAACATTTTTATCTAGTTTAGTGAAAAGTGGTAATAAAAAAATAGATAACTTAATTATTGGCTTTTTTATAGGTCCGGCATTTCTTGGTTTATACGAACTTTGCAAAAAAATAGTTTTACCTATTACGTTTTTAGTAAATCCTCTATCTAATATTTACTTTCCTGCTTTTGTTACAAACTATGCATCTGGTAACTTTGAAAAAATAAAAAATGTGATAAAAAAATCTTCTTTTTATATTTTAACCATGCAATTGATTTATGCATTTATAACTTTCTTAGCTATTACTTATTTACCAATAGGTATTTTTGATGGCTATGAATTTGATGAGATAATATTTGTGTATTTGTCCGTTTTAATTAGTTTTTCATTTATACAGCATACATGGTGGTGCCGGCCCTTCTCTAACAGTGTAGACCCCAAACTTTCTCTTTATGTGAATTTATTAATGACGTTGGGCTACTTATGTATTGTGCTACCTTTAACAGCTTATTATGGCAAAGATTTGTTTTTAATTTTAATACCGTTATTGAATTTGTTTTTATACCTATGTTGGTATGTATTATTAAATAGGAAATTAAATTTTGTTCACTAAAATATACAATCTAAAAAAAAGAATAGAGAACAAAATATCTGTGCTCGTAATAAGCCGGTGTGTTAGAAATAAAGGTAACCTCAAAATCTATGGAAGAGTGACTATAGAAAACCCAAAAAATTTAACACTTGGAAAAAATGTTACAATTAATGAGGGGGCTTATATAAATTGTAGGGATAAGGTTTATATTGGAAATAATGTAAGTGTTTCAGCTGGTTGTAAAATATTAACTACTGGACTGGACTCTGATAGGATGCATACCAGCGCTTCTGTTAAAATAGATGATAACTGTTGGTTGGGCGTAAATTCCGTCATTCTACCTGGTGTACAGCTTGCAAGTAAGTGTATTGTTGGGGCTTCAGCGGTTGTTACTAAAAGTGAAATTAATGAAGGTAGTACCCTTGTAGGTATACCCGCAAAAAATATAAGAAATGGGTGACCATATGATAAGTAAAATTGGAGTTTCGTTATTTTTCATTAATTATTTTATCCAAAAAGTGCTTAGGTATAATAATAAATTTCCATATTTAATACACTTCACTTCTCGAATTCGTTCACCGAAAAGTATTATAGTTAATAAAAATGAATCTAACGCGGTGTTTAGGTGTTTTGCTGAGTCACCGGGTGTTTATGTACAGGCTCTCAATGGGGTAGAGCTCCATTCTTGTTTAAATATAGCGCCAGGCGTGAAGATTATTTCTTCTAACCATAATCCGGGTAACCTTGATGAGCATTTAGACTCAGCGCCCATTAAAATCGGTAAAAATGTTTGGCTTGGCGCTAATGTAGTTATTTTACCTGGTGTTGAGCTTGGAGATAACGTAACCATAGGTGCAGGAAGTGTTGTTACTAAATCAATCCCTTCAAACAGTATTGCTGTAGGTAACCCTTGTAAAGTGATAAAAAATGTTTGTAGTTAATATAATTAATTCAATAATTGGTAAGCCTGGAAATATAGGTTATAGGTTTTCTTATGTTCAAAAAGAGCAAATAGATCAAAAGATTGGTTTTATAACTGTTGCCAGAGGGAATGTATTAAAGCATACAAAAAATATTTTTTCTTTGGGTGTATTCTCTTTAATCCCTAGAGGTCTGCATTATTTACGACGCAACTATTTTAAACGTTTGAATACTAGAAAAGCCGACTTGCTTTTATTTGAATTCTTTTTTGTATTACTACTGCCTTACATTTACTTTAAATCCCGAACGCATAGCGAAAAAGTGGCTTATGTAATTGAAATATCACCTTTTATCGTAAAAGCCCTAAAAAGAATGGGGTTTCGCATTGTGTTAGATATTCCTATTGCACCTAACAACTATGTAAAAAAAGCAATAGATAATTATCAAACGCAAGAACTGGTCTATCATTCACACTTAGATGAAAGGGAGCGCTTATGTTTTCAATTATCTGATCTAGTTTTAGTGCCTTCAGATTTTGTTTACAAAGAGGTTGTTGAATTAACTAACAAAGATAAGGTTGAGGTAATTCCCTTTGGCTCAGTACAGAAGCCTTTTCGAAACACCGTGGCAAAATTAGGTAAAAAACATGGTCTAGATTTTGTGTTTGCTGGAAATGTTTCTTCTCGTAAAGGGGTAAACTTTTTACTAGATGCTTGGGATAGCCCTGAGTTTTCAAATGATACATTGCATCTTTGTGGAAATGTTACAAAAGAGATTAAAAATAAAGTCGCTACGCTAGAGCAGAGCAATATAGTTTTTCCTGGTTTTATTAATACGCAGGAATACTTTGAAAAATGTGATGTGTATGTTTTTCCATCTTTAATGGAAGGCTCATCTAAGTCTGTTTATGAGGCGATGGCTAACAGCTTGCCCTGTATAGTTACATACCAATCAGGGAGTGTTATTGAACACAAAGTTGATGGTTTAATTATAAATGCTTTTAATACAGATGAGCTTAAAAGCGCAATGCTTCAAATTAAAAAAATGGATTTAGCCGAAATTTCAAAAAACGCACACGTTAAAAGTGAAAGTTACACGTGGGAAAAATATATAAAGCAAGTGATGAAGGCTTTAGCTCATGAGTAATAAAAAAACAATCATTTTCACCCGTAATTTCCCCTATAATCAGGGTGGAGCTGAAAATAGCCTTCTTGAAGAGCTGCTCAAAAGTCAAACAAAAATATCTTCAATATTTTTTGCTGAACAACTGAGTCATAAATATGTAAGGGGAATTGAGCAGCTATCTAGCGATTTTGTTGGATACAATGACTTTACCATTTTGAAGCGGTTTTTCTATTACGAGTATGTATTAAATATAAAAAATATTGAGAGAAAAATAGCGAGCTTAGACTTTGATAAAGTTGTTACACAAAACCGTTGGGCACCTGCGGTTGTAAATGCTGCTAATAGGTTAGGTAAAGAGTCTGTCTATTTTTTAAGAGACGAAACATCACTTGGTGATATAAATAATTACTATAGTGGATTGAAACGTTTAGCCCGCGACGTATATAAGGCAGTAGAGCTACCTGGTATTTACAAGTTCAACTCAGATAACGAAAAAGCGTTAAATGAAGCTACAAAGGTAATAGCTAACTCCAATTATATGGCAGAGCGCCTCTGGGAAAAGTACAAAGTACAAGCTGATGTTATTTATCCAAAAGTTGATTTTGATTGCCTGAAAAAGAACTATAAGCAAGCTCAATATGAAAATAACATCTCTAATGATGGAATTGTGTTGATAGGTGATACAAGAATCAAAGGTGTTGATACATTTTTAGAAATAGCTAAGTGTTTCCCTAACGAAAAGTTTTATATTTTCGGTAAAAATAAAAACTTTATTTCACCGCTGAAAAATGTAACACACATGGGGTGGTCTAATAATACTGCCTATCCATTCTCAAGAGCGAAAGTTGTTATTGTTCCTTCTATTTGGAATGAGGCTTTTGGACGAGTTGCTGTAGAGGCGAACTTTTTAGACATTCCTGTTTTGGTAAGTAATAAGGGAGGATTGCCTGAAGCAGTAAACTATGAGGCTAAATTTATAGTAGACAGTTTTGACGATTTAAAAAATAAATTAAGGAAGTATGTTTAGCTAATGAATTTATATTACTGTTCTTTGTACTACAAAAATGATCACGTTACGGGTGCAAATAAGCGTTTTGATGAAATTGGAATTAGGCTCCTGGAATCGAGTGCATTTGACTTAGTTTGTATTGTAACTTCAGGTAATAGGCCTACATGGTGTCCCAAGGAAAATTGTATTGAAATTTCTGGTTTTAAAAGTAAATTGCAGCGCCTGAGAGCTTGGGTGAAACTTTCTTTACTTTTATGGCGATTACCAAAGGGCGTTCTTTATAACGATTTTCAGCCTAAACCTACTTTTTTTGTTCTAAAACGTCATAAACACTTTCAACTAATTCATGATTTGAGAAATTTCGATAAATTTAAACGGGGTGGGTTGGGTGTATTTAGTGCTTTTTTTCAAAAGGCCCAACTTAAGTACTCCGAGAATGTCGTGTCAGTAAGTAATTATACGACTGAACTGGTTGAAAACTTATGCTCAAAGAATCGTGAAAATATCATAACTTCTTACAATGGGGTATCTGGTAGTTATGAGGGAGGCTTTAATAACAGAGAGATTGATTTACTCTATATTGCGACTTATGAAGAAAGAAAAAATCACGCTAGGTTGTTAGAGGCCCTGAATCAAATTATTCATAGGAAGTTAAATATCGTTTTTGTTGGCTCCGATTTAGGGTTAATGAGCGAAGTTATAAACAAGGCCAATTCGGTTAGTGCTTCAGCTGGACATAGTTTTGAGTTCTTAGATCAAATTTCGGAAGAACAGTTAACTGATACCTATAAAAATAGTAAGATTTTTTGTTCGCCTTCATTATACGAAGGTTTTGGAATGCCATTGATTGAAGCATATAAATATGGCTGTTTAGTTGTTTGCTCGGATATTAAAGTATTTAGGGAAGTTACCCTAAATGAGGCTGTTTATTTTGAACCTACAGATGTCGATGACATCAAGTCGACTTTAGAGTCTTCTTTTTTAAATTACGATGGCTTGCTAAATAGTGAGCATGCAAAAAAAGTAACCAACTATTTTTCTTGGGATGCTATTACAAAAAGGCTAATTAAGGATTTAAATAGTAAATGAGGAAGCTACTCTATATAACTACTGTAAATGTAGCCGATAATTCTGCGCAGTCTCTACAAATAATTTCAATGTGCTCAGCGTTTAGTAAATTAAACAATAATTTTAAGCTTTATTGCTTTGGCATGAGTAAGTTAAAAGTACCAACTCAATATGATATTACTTCTCTAAACACTGAGGGTAGTAAGCTATATCGAACATTAAAAATCTGCTTTTCTGTTTTCAAAGGCAATTCCAAGAGATACGATGTTTTCACAAGAGATTTGTTAATTGCTTTCGTGTTTTCTCTTTTAAGAAAAAATGTTATTTGGGAGGCTCATCAAGGAACGAGTAAAACAGCTAGAATTATGCTAAAGCTACTAAGCTTGTTTAAAAATTTTAAGGTTTTAACTATTTCAGAGGCATTAAAGCTGGCTGATGAAATACCAATCCCAAAAAAAAGAATTTACTCTTACCACGATGGCTGTGAATTGAGCATTAACCGAGTGGAGACACAAGTACTTACCTTTGATAAAAAGACTGCTCTGTACACAGGGGCATTACATAAGGGTGAAGATGTGGATTCGTTGAGCCCTTTGTTTAATAGTTTCCCTGATTGGGATTTCATATTTATAGGCGGTAAAGAAGCGGAAGTAAAAATTTATTCAAACCGCTATTCTTCATTTAAAAACGTAAAGTTTTTAGGTCGCATGCCTCATTCTGACGTACTAAATTACCAGTTTTCTGCGGATGTATTGTTATTTCCATTGACGAAAACTAATAAACTTTGGAAATATACTTCACCTCTTAAATTATTTGAATATATGAAGGCAGGTAAGCCGATCGTTGGATCTAATATAGGCTCAGTATCTGAGATTTTAGACCAAAGTAATGGCTTTGTTTTTAACGAAAGGCTAGATTTGGTTAATGCCTTTAACAGTTACTGCAAGGCATCCGATGAGGACATTAAGCACATGATAGAAAAAAATAAGAGCTTAATTGAAAATCGATATAATTGGGCTTCTCGCGCAAAGTTTATTATAGAGAAAATGTTTGATGACAGGTAATAAATCTTTAGCGGTTGTGATTACTGCTAACACTAGCTGGTACCTCTATAATTTTAGAAAGAATACTATTTTAGCTATTATTGCTGAAGGAAATGAGGTTTATGCTGTTGCACCTAAAGATGCTTATTCAAAAAAACTTGAAGAGTTAGGGTGTAAATTTATCAATATTGAGATTGATAGTGGGGGCACAAACCCTATTAAGGATATGGGCACACTTTATAACTTTTATAAGATTTATAAAGGTAAAAAAGTTGATGTTGTATTAAATTTCACTCCTAAAAATAATATATATAGTACGTTTGCAGCTAGAACCGCTGGTGTTAGAGTCATTAATAATATTGCAGGTTTGGGGACGCTATTCATCAACGAAAGTATCCCCTCTAAAATAGCGAGATTACTTTACAAATATAGCCAATCTAAAGCTGATTTTATTTTTTTTCAAAATGAAGATGATAGAGCGTTATTTAAATTTCATAAAATAGCCCAAAATGTAAAGTCGGATCGACTGCCGGGTTCTGGTGCAGATTTATCTCGTTTTACAGTATCTCCCGCCCCTGATGATGGTGTTGTTAGGTTTTTGCTTATTGCTCGTATGCTTTTTGATAAGGGGATAGGGCAATATGTTGAAGCTGCAAGGGTTCTTAAAGACAAGTACGGTAGTAGCGTAGAGTTTAAATTACTCGGTTTTTTAGATGTTGATAACCCCTCCGCAGTATCGAAAGAGCAAATGGCAGAGTGGGTGAATGAAGGTGTAGTTAATTACCTTGGTACATCTGACAATGTAGAAGCTGAAATAGCACAGGTTGACTGTATGGTACTACCTTCATACTACCGTGAAGGTGTGCCAAAGTCTCTGCTTGAAGCTGGCGCTATGGGCAAACCAATAGTTACTACTGATAACGTGGGCTGCCGGGAGACTGTTGATGATGGATACAATGGCTTTATTTGTAAACCTAAAAGTAGCAAGAGCTTAGAATTTTCATTAGATAAAATTATTGCCCTAAGCCATGATGAACGATTAAAGCTAGGCAGTAACAGTCGTTTAAAAATAGAAAGTGAATTTGATGAAAGGATAGTAATTGAAAAGTATTTAAAAGCTATTATGCGTTGATTCTTTTTATTCTCTACATCCTAAAATAAAAACAAGTGAAATTATATGATATTACCAGTAATTATGGCAGGTGGCTCTGGCACTCGACTTTGGCCGCTATCACGAGGCAATTATCCAAAACAGTTTTTAACTTTGAGTGGCGATCATTCAATGTTGCAAAATACTTTGACTCGCTTAGATGGATTAGCTCATTCACCAGCCATGCTAATTTGTAATGAAGAACACCGTTTTATAGCTGCGGAGCAAGTACGTCAATTAGGTATCAAGCACAGCGGCATATTTTTAGAGCCCGTTGGGCGTAATACAGCCCCTGCCATAGCGCTTTCAGCCTTTAAAGCATTAGAAAATGGTGAAGACCCATTGTTACTTATACTTGCTGCGGACCATGTTATTAATGATACGAGTGCTTTTCAGCAAAGTGTTAACCAAGCGGCAACGCTTGCTAAGCAAGGTAAGTTGGTGACCTTTGGTATTGTGGGTAATAAACCGGAAACAGGTTATGGCTATATTAAGCGCGGTGAGCAGTATCAAACTGGGTTTGTGGTAGAACGTTTTGTAGAAAAGCCGAATGAAGCCACAGCACAAGAATATATTAAAAGCGGTGACTACTACTGGAATAGCGGCATGTTTTTGTTTAAAGCAAGTCGTTACCTAGAGGAGCTAAAAGCATTCCGCCCAGATATATATGCTGCGTGTGAAAAAGCAATGCAATTACAAAATGATGATATGGATTTTGTACGTGTAGATAAAGCCGCATTTGAATTGTGCCCAGATGAATCGATTGACTACGCCGTAATGGAACAAACCAAAGATGCTGTTGTTGTGCCTATGGATGCTGGCTGGAGTGATGTGGGCGGCTTTGCTGCACTGTGGGAAGTATCAGCACAAGATGAAAATGGTAATGCGTTTAAAGGTGATGTAAAAGCCGTTGATACAAAAAATACCCTAGTGTTTGGCGAAGATAAACTTGTTGCTACCGTTGGCGTTGAAGACTTAGTCATCGTAAACACCAAAGATGCGGTGCTGGTTGCGCATAAAAACAAGTCTCAGCATGTAAAAGCAATCGTGCAACAATTAAAAGATGAGCAGCGAACAGAGGCTAAATTACACAGAGAGGTCTACCGCCCTTGGGGTAAGTATGACTCTGTTGATAATGGTGAACGTTTTCAAGTTAAGCGTATTACAGTAAAGCCGGGGGCAAAATTGTCTGTGCAAATGCATCACCACCGTGCAGAGCACTGGATTGTTGTATCGGGCACGGCCAAAGTACAAATTGATGATACAGAGCAGTATGTAACAGAGAACGAGTCGGTTTATATTCCTATTACAGCCGTTCACGCTTTAGAAAACCCGGGTAAGGTTAATTTAGAGTTGATTGAAGTGCAATCAGGCTCTTACCTTGGTGAAGACGACATAGTGCGTTTTGAAGACCGCTATGGACGCGTAAAGTAGAGCTATTTTATAGCGTTAGTGCTTTATAATATTAACCACTGCGAGGCTAAAACTCTTTCGGTGGTCAAAACGTCCAACAAGAGCTTTTAGTACTCTTCAAGTAAATGTCTTATATGCTCACAGCGATGTGTATTTTTCAGCATTCACTTTTAGGTTTTCGATGAAACACTAGTCTGATAAATCCGAAAAAGAAACGTACATTCTTTTGTTTATAAAGTGAAAGTGCATTACTGCTTGGATACCATAAAATTAAAATAGTCCGGAAGTTTAATGAATAAATTGATAAGTTCTCAAGTAATCACGCAAAGTGGTATTGCTTTTGGTACCAGTGGGGCACGAGGTTTAGTCAATGACTTTACGCCAAACGTATGCGCAGCGTTTGCTACCGCCTTTGTAAAATCAATTGATAATGAATTTAGTTTTAATACTGTTGCATTGGCGATAGATAACCGACCAAGTAGTTATGCGATGGCGCAAGCTTGCGCGCAAGGGTTAAAGCAACTGAATATTGATACCGTTTACTATGGTGTAATACCCACCCCGGCATTGGCTTATAAAGCGATGCGAGACGCAATGCCGAGTATAATGATTACAGGCAGCCATATTCCTTTTGACCGCAATGGCTTAAAGTTTTACCGCCCGGATGGTGAAATAACGAAAGAAGATGAGCAGGCTATTTTACATAATGATGCGCCTTTTATGCCGTTGAGTGGATTATCAGCATTAACTGTGAGTAATGCAGCAGAGCAGGTGTATATAAGCCGATATGCAGAGCTATTTAGTGCTGATGCTCTCGCGGGTAAAAAAATAGGAATATACGAGCACTCAAGCGCGGGGCGTGATATATATAAAGCATTATTTGAAAGCCTAGGCGCAGAAGTAACTAGTTTAGAAAGAAGTGATACCTTTGTTCCTATAGACACCGAAGCCGTGTCGGATGAGGATAAGCAAAAAGCCCGTGATTGGTCAAAAGCGCATGGTTTTGATGCGATATTTTCAACAGATGGTGATGGCGACCGTCCGTTAATAGCCGATGAAAATGGGGAGTGGCTGCGAGGCGATATACTTGGTTTGTTATGTAGTAAGTTGCTGAATATTGAAGCGTTAGCTATACCTGTGAGTTGTAATACGGCAATAGAAAAATCTGGTTACTTTAAACATGTAGTGCGCACCCAAATTGGTTCCCCCCATGTAATTTCTGAGTTTGCAGAGCTAAGTGAATCATTTTCTTCTGTGGCTGGTTTTGAGGCTAACGGTGGCTATTTATTAGGTACAGACGTAACCCTTAACGATAAGCTATTAACCGCACTACCTACTCGTGATGCATTACTACCTGCATTTATGTTATTAACTGAGCCACAAAGTATTTCTGAGTTGATAAAAGGCCTTCCAAAGCGTTTTACAGCAAGTGATCGGATACAAAACTTTGCTAAAGAACAAAGTTTAGATTTAATTAATGAGCTTAAAAGTAATGCTACACCTTTTTTAAAAAAACTAGGTGTAGAAGGTGTTTATGAAACTAATATAACAGATGGTTTGCGCATAACGCTAAGTAATGGTGACATACTTCATTTGCGTCCATCAGGTAATGCGCCTGAACTTAGATGTTATGCAGAAGCTGATAGCACAGCTAAGGCTATAGATTATGTGCAGTCAGTGCTAAAGTTAATTGCAATTTAATTTATAATAGTATTTTAATGTAGTTTTTTATAAGGATAACAATGTTTATCGATTTACTACTTACCTTTTTTATTTCGTTTGCAGTGTTATTTTTAATGCGTAAAGTCGCACGAAATGTAGGATTAGTCGACAAGCCTTCAGGCAGAAAAATGCATACGGGTAATATTCCGCTAGTGGGTGGAGTGGCCATTTGTATAACCATAGTAAACTACATTTACACGCACCCAGGTATGATTAATCATGCTAACTTATACATGTACTGTATTGTAGGTTTAACTGCGGTAGGCGCATTAGATGACCGCTTTGATTTAAGCGTAAAAATACGCATGCTGGTACAAGCGATTATATCGGTTGCAATGATTTACTTTGCAAAAGCTGAGTTGGTTACATTGGGTAATATTTTAGGGCTTGGTGAAATAGCGTTAAGTTATGGTTATGTAGGTGGCTTTATTACCGTAATTGCCGTTATTGGCTGTATAAACGCGTTTAATATGGTTGATGGTATTGATGGACTGTTAGGTGGTTTATCGGTAGTGACCTTTGGTGCCATTGGTATTTTATTAAACCTAGCTAATGAGCAGAGCTTAAGCTATTTATGTTTGCTATTAGTGGTATGTATGATCCCCTATATTGTTATGAACCTAGGCCTAATTGGGCGTGAACGAAAAGTGTTTATGGGCGATGCGGGCAGCATGATGATCGGTTTTACTGTTATTTGGCTGTTAATCGGGGCAAGCCAAACGCCTGGCAACCCGATGATTCGCCCGGTCACAGCGTTATGGCTAATAGCATTACCGCTTATGGACATGGTTGCTATTATGATACGCCGCATAAAACAAGGTAAATCACCTTTTAAGCCCGACCGTGAACACTTACACCATATTTGCCAACGTTTGGGCTGCTCGCCAACGCAAACACTTGTTTTAATATGTAGTGTCGCTGCAGCGTTTGCGGGGGTGGGGATAATAGGTGAGGTTTTTGCTATACCTGAATTTTTAATGTTTTACAGTTTTATAGCCATGTTCTTTGCTTACTTATTGGTGCTTATAAATTACTGTAAAATTATTAACTTTTTTAGGCGCAAACTCGATTTACCAGAAAAGCAGTATTCTGCGAGTAAATAAAGCGTTTATGAGCTTATTTCGAAACTAGCTTTATTCCACATTAAAAATTTTTAAATATTGACTAATCTTAAAGGATTAATATGAAAATAACGGTAGTAGGTACGGGTTATGTAGGCCTTTCGAACGCTATGCTTTTATCGCAACATAACGAAGTGGTTGCGCTTGATATAGACGAGAATAAAATAGCGCTGCTTAATAAAAAAGAGTCGCCGATTGTTGACACTGAGATTAGTGAGTTTTTATTACGTAGCGACTTAAACTTTACAGCCACTACAGATAAATTAGCCGCCTATAAAAATGCTGATTATGTAATTATTGCAACGCCAACCGATTACGATGTTGAAAATAATTACTTTAATACCAGCTCGGTTGAAGCAGTAATTAAAGATGCTATGACGCATAATCCTAATGCAGTAATGGTGATTAAGTCGACTATTCCGGTTGGCTTTACTGCCGATATTAAAAAGCAATTAGGTGCTGAAAACTTAATATTTTCGCCAGAGTTTTTACGTGAAGGCAAAGCGCTTTACGATAACTTACACCCTTCACGCATTGTTGTAGGCGAGCAAAGCGAACGTGCCACTATTTTTGCTAATTTACTTAAGCAAGGCGCTGTTAAGCAAGATGTTGAAGTGCTATTTACTGACTCAACTGAAGCTGAAGCCATTAAGTTATTTTCTAACACTTACTTAGCTATGCGCGTAGCGTACTTTAATGAGCTGGATAGCTACGCAGAGGCGCACGGTTTAAACAGCAAGCAAATTATTCAAGGCGTTGGGTTAGACCCACGTATTGGCAGCCATTATAACAACCCATCGTTCGGGTATGGTGGCTACTGTTTACCAAAAGACACAAAGCAACTGCGTGCTAACTACCAAGACGTACCAAACAATATTATTGGCGCAATTGTAGACGCAAACACGACACGTAAAGACTTTATTGCCGATTCAATCATTAAACGCAGCCCTAAAATTGTGGGTGTGTATCGCTTAGTAATGAAAACCGGCTCAGATAACTTTAGGGCGTCTGCCATTCAAGGCATTATGAAGCGCATTAAAGCCAAAGGTATTGAGGTGGTTGTTTATGAGCCAGTGCTTGAAGAGAGTGAGTTTTACCATTCACGCGTTATAAAAGACTTAAATGAGTTTAAGCAAATATCTGATGTTGTGGTTTCTAACCGTATGGTTGAAGAGCTAAGCGACATTGCAGATAAAGTATATACGCGTGATTTATTTGGTAGTGATTAATAAACAAAGTTTAAAGACTAAAGGTTAAAGGCTAAAGTATAAGTCAAAAACTAAGGTGAATTTATATTAGGGGGCGTTGTGCAATTTGAAGACTTAAACGTTTGGCAACGCTCTACTGACTTAGCTTGTGAAGTTTTTATTTATTTTAAGGTAAGTAATTTGGTTTAAAAGATCAAATTACGCGCTCAGCATTATCAATTTCATCAAATATTGCTGAGGGTTATGAGAGAAAGACAGCTAAAGATTACTGCCGTTTTCTCTCTTACTCCAAAGGTAGCTGTGGAGAGCTTCGTTCACAGTTATATATTGCCTTAAAAATTGGTGAGGTTGATACAAAAACAGCAGAAATCTGGATAGAAGAGTCTAGGCAGTTGTCAAAAATGATATCATTCCTTAATGAAAACGATTGAAACTTGGGATTAGGTTTTTAGTCTTCAACTTTCAACTTTCAACTTTCAACTTTCAACTTTCAACTTTCAACTTTCAACTTTATCAGTTTAAATATTAGGAAATTATGAAATACTTAGTTACAGGTGCTGCAGGTTTTATTGGTGCAGCAACGTGTCAAAAATTATTGGCTGCTGGCCATGTGGTTGTTGGTATAGATAACCTAAACGATTATTACGATGTAAATTTAAAGCTTGCACGCTTGGCGCAGTTTGAAAGCCACGATAACTTTACGTTTATTAAGCTTGATATAAGCGAACGTGCAGCAATGAGTGAATTATTTGCAGCAGAGCAGTTTGATAAAGTAATACACTTGGCTGCACAAGCAGGTGTGCGCTATTCAATAGAAAACCCCGACGCCTACGCCGACTCTAACTTAGTAGGACACTTAAATGTGCTTGAAGGGTGTAGGCATAACAATGTTAAGCACCTTGTTTATGCGTCGTCTAGTTCTGTTTATGGCCTAAACGAAAAAACACCATTTGAAACAACCGACAGTGTTGACCACCCGGTATCGTTTTATGCGGCAACTAAAAAAGCAAATGAGCTAATGGCTCATAGCTACTCGCATTTATATAGTTTACCTACCACAGGCTTACGTTTTTTTACGGTTTATGGCCCATGGGGGCGCCCAGATATGGCGCCGTATATTTTTACTAAAAAAATACTCGACGGCGACACCATTGATATAAACAACAATGGTGATATGTGGCGCGACTTTACTTACATTGACGATATTGTAGAAGGTGTTGTACGTGCTGCCGATGTTATACCTAAAGCAAACCCAAGCTGGCGTGTAGAAAGCGGCTCGCCAGCTACAAGCTCAGCTCCTTATGCGGTTTATAATATTGGCCACGGTAGCCCAATAAACCTTATGAAGTTTATTGAAGCAATTGAGGCCGAGCTTGGTACAGAGGCAAATAAAAACTTCCGTGAAATGCAAGCAGGCGATGTTTATAAAACCTTTGCCGACACGCAAGACCTGTTTAATGCGACGGGTTATAAAGCTCAAGTAGGTGTTAAACAAGGCGTTAGCGAGTTAATTAAGTGGTATAAAAGCTTTTACAAGTAACTTTATTACTAAGTAAACACTGCTTTTAAGCGGTGTTTACTCTTATATAGTTAAAAGATTAAAAATCTTCTATTCATCTTCTATCTACATTTAATCTGTTAGTTTAAAAATAATTAATTTAAAAAATAAAGGACTACCTATGAAAGCTGTAATTCCTGTTGCTGGCCTTGGCACGCGTATGCTACCCATGACCAAAGCAATCCCTAAAGAAATGCTCCCTATTGTTGATAAGCCTCTTATTCAATACATTGTTAATGAATGTGTAGCTGCAGGCATTAAAGAAATTGTGTTAGTTACTCATAGCTCTAAAAACGCGATTGAAAACCACTTTGATACCAGCTACGAGCTTGAAGCAACACTTGAAAAACGCGTTAAACGCACACTACTTGAAGAAGTCCGTTCTATTTGCCCAAATGATGTAACCATTATGCACGTTCGCCAAGGCGAAGCTAAGGGCTTAGGCCACGCGATTTTATGTGCAAAGCCCATTGTAGGTAATGACGATTTTGTAGTTGTGCTACCCGATGTAATACTTGATGCGTATACGGCTAACCAAAAAACAGAAAACCTTGCCGCGATGATTGCACGTTTTAATGAAACGCAAGCAAGCCAAATTATGCTTGAACCTGTGGCTATGGATGATGTAAGCAAGTACGGTATTGCCGATATCAATGGTGTGCAATTAGCACCGGGTGAAAGCGCTAAAATTAAAACTATGGTTGAAAAGCCGGATGTTGACGTTGCGCCTTCAAACCTTGCTGTTGTTGGCCGTTATGTATTAAGTAAAAATATTTGGCCATTACTTGCTAAAACCCCAGTAGGGGCGGGTGGCGAAATACAATTAACCGACTCGATTGATGCGTTAATGGCGCAAGAAACGGTTGAGGCATTTCATATGAGTGGCCGCGCGCACGACTGTGGCGACAAGCTGGGCTATTTAAAGGCGATTGTTGAATATGGTATGCGTGATGAAAAGCTGGGTAAAGAATTTGCACAGCATTTAAATACATTAGTTAATGGTGAAAATGCGGCAACACTTAACAATGTGGTTAATTTGTAATAAATAATTTGGTTTACTTTAAAATTATAAAACCGTGTTTAATTTAAACACGGTTTTTTTGTTTTTTAGACAAGTTTTGTATTTGGTTAATAAAGTGAATAAAACATTTTTATCACCACAGAGAAGATAAGGAGAAGTACAGGAGAAGATACTAGAAAATAGTATGTTTCCTCAGTGTAGCGTGCAGCGCCCCGGTGCCCTAGGTGGTAGAAATTGTTTTGTGGTTAGGTTTGTACCTGATTTATAAAGTAAATAAGACATTATAATCACCACAAAGAAGACAAGGAGCAGTGCAGGAGAAGATACTAGAAAATAGTATGTCTCCTCAGTGTAGCGCGCAGCGCCTCGGTGCTCTCGGTGGTTAACATTTTTTGCGGTTAAATTTTTTACCTAAATGATAAGGTAAATAAAACATTTTTATCACCACAGAGAAGGCAAGGAGTAGTTCAGGAGAAGATATTAGAAAATAGTATGTTTCCTCTGTGTAGGGCGCAGTGCTCTCGGTGGTCAAAATTGTCTAGCGGTTAAATTTTTTACCTGATTTATAAAGTGAATAAGACATTATAATCACCACAGAGAAGACAAGGAGCAGTGCAGGAGAAGCCAATTTAAACCAATATATTGTATAGCGATCTTCTCTGTGTAGCGCGCAGCGCCTCAGTGTGCTCGGTGGTAATTAAATCCCTAAATTATCTTAACGTAGGCATGAAGCTTGCTCACGCAAAAGGTTATTAATGTGACTATGTATAAATCAAATGGGCTAGCAAGCAAAGCGCTTACAAAAACAAGCTTGGGTACTCTGCTGGTATTCAGGAAGTATAGTTTATATGGCTTTTGAAAGCGCGAAATAGACTCGCGCTTCCAAATTTAAAAGTTAGCGGAGAAAGCGATTCTTGAAAATGCTTCGCCATACACATCTTTACCTAGGTAAAGCTCAGCGCCTAGGCTTTTAGCGCCCCAAATAGGTTTGTTTAATTTACGTGTATAGGCTGTTTGGAGTTCGTAACTTGTATTGTAACCATCTCGCTTGTTTGTAAGGCCACGTAACGTTGTATTCAAGCCCTCTTTAGCGCTAAGCTGCCAATGCCAGTTAACACTCATCGATTTAGCTGGGGTATAGTCGGTATAGTCGTGCTCGTCTCCACCCCAGTGGCCTATTACGTTGCCTGAGTTGCGGTTACCATCTAAATAAATACCGTTAGCGTACCATCTTTCTTGCCAATTATTGTGTTCAAAACGCAAGCTGTGGTTATTTGCAACAAAAGGTAAATAAAGCCCAAAACTATAAGCATTATTACGAGAGCCACCTAGTGTGTCTTCAAGGGCTATTTCACTATAAATCTCATACGGTAAATCAAATAGGCTATTATTGTATTCAAACGTGATTGATCCTAATTGATCACCCAGCTCAAAGTTTTCACCAAATTCATTAGCATCATCGCTGCCTACGTTATCTTTAGCGCCGGGTGTAAAAAAGCCTTCTGCAAAGTCTTTTAACGTAACGCTGCGCGGACCGCCACCAAACTGCATTAAGCGGCTTAGGCCAATGGTTAAGTTATCTGTTGCTGCAAAACTAATATGTAAGCCGTATAAATAAGGTTTACCTGGTTCAAATACTCTTTCTACACCACTTTGTTTGCCTTCTTTTAAAATTCCACGCTGCTCGGTCATTTTACTAATAAACATATCGTACCGAATGTTAAAGTTAGTTATTGGTTCAACATTACTTATGGTAAGTGACGGCGTTGTTTTAGCGTGTGTGCTTAATAGCATGGCGCTGTCGTTAAAAGGCGAATACCAATGTTCTCGGTAGCCTATATCGAGCTGTGCATATTTATTACCGAGGTAAATAAAACTTTGGGTTGGGAGTATTTCGCTTTCGTTTGCAATGCCTGCCACGCTTACACCAAAGTAACGGCCAAAGTTAGCGTAAGCGCCACCTTCAACAATTAAGTTGGTTTTAGTTGTTTGCCCGCGTTGATTGGGTAGTGTTTTGTTTTTTGTACCAGCAGCAAGGGTTGCTTTAACTAATGTACCTGCATCACTTTGTATATAAGGGCTTATTTGGTACGACAGAGTTTGGTAAAGCTCTGGGTAACTATGCCTAATGGTTTGTAGTACGTTGTATATATCGTGCGCTTTATAAGGCCTGCTCATAATGTGGGTATTTTTACTTACTGCTAAAAGGCGTTCTACATTATGCTCTAACTCTGGTGCTTGGTTTAAAGGTAAATATGGCGATACGCCTCCCTTTGCTAAAGCGTTTGCACTTAATGCTAATGCTATAAGTAACGATGTTTTTTTGAGCATAATTATTCCGTTTGCCAATTTTTATAGTAAGTAAATACGTTAATGCGAGGTTAGCAATAAATACGTTAGTAAGAAAGAAAAAAGCGTTAATACATAGTGGTTTTAAGTTGCTAGTTATAAGGGAAAGTTTCTAGATATTAGATGGCAGTTACAGGTGTTAGTTTTCCATTTAAGTTGGCGGCAGTTATCAGAATAGTTATTAAGGTTTGTATTGATGAGCGTTATTTAAAAAAGTGATTTATTCACCACAGAGAAGACAAGGAGCTGTACAGGAGAAGTAATTCTAAAACATACATATTGTATTACGCTCTTCTCAGTAAAGCGCGCAGCGCCTCGGTGCTCTCGGTGGTAATTAAACTCCATTAAGAAATACAACAAAAAGTGATTTATGCACCACAGAGAAGGCAAGGAGCAGTGCAGGAGAAGCCATTTAAAAACCGGAGTTTTTCAAGTTAGTTGTCGCCTCAAGTTAAATTTTATGCCGCCCGCATTTCTTCTTTTTTCTCAGGGTTTAAATTTACTTCATTTATCATTGACCAGTCTCGTGACTTCCCTGACCAACGGCTTGGGTTATTCAATTTAGCTGCGTCGTTTACCTGCTGACGCTTAGCTAATATTTCTTTATCTAAACCTGAATGACGTTGGTTTGGCGTCACAAATTTTATACCACTGTGTAGGTGCTCATTATTGTACCAATCAACGAACCCACTTACCCATTCTCTTGCTGCGCTTATATCTTCAAATGGCTTTTCTGGGTATTCTGGGCGATACTTTAACGTTTTAAATAACGACTCAGAGTATGGATTGTCATTACTTACTGACGGTCGACTAAATGATGGCACAATCCCTAACTCCTGTAATGTTGCCAGTAATGTCGCGCCTTTCATTGGGCTGCCATTATCTGAGTGTAACGTAACTTGCTCGCGCTTTATTTGCTCCCGACTGCAAATATCCTTCATTAAATCTGCGGCTAATTCACTTAACTGTGAGTCGTAAACTTGCCAGCCAACAACCTTTCGACTAAAAATGTCCATCACTAAATATAAGTATAAAAATTGCCCTTTTACGCTCGTTGGTAAATAGGTGATATCCCAAGTGTAGACTTCATTTGCACGCACTGCTTTCAATACTCTTGGCTTTTTTATCGGCTTAGCTGGCTTTACTTTTTCTCTATGCGTTAATAAGTTATGTGCCTTCATGACACGATAAAACGAACTTTCAGACGCTATCCATATGCCCTTATCAAGCAGCTTAGGGACTATTTTACTGGCCGGTAAATGCCCATATTCGGCTGAATTAGCCGTATTAATAATGCGCTGCCGCTCTAACTCTGTGAGACGGTTAGGCGGCTGTTTTTTCGTACTCGTCCGTTTGTCAGTCATATCGTCTGCTTCAATCCACCGCTGAACGGTTCTTAGTGTCAGTCCAAGTAACTCACATGCCTTTTCTTTCCTTGCCCCTGAAGCCTGTGCGTTTGTGATAAGCGTTATTAATTCATGTCGCTCAGTCGCTGTTGTTAATCGTCCTCGTTGAAACCCCAAAGTGCATCCGCTTTTTTTTTGAGTACAAGTAGAGCGGCAGTTTCAGCTAAGGCCTTATCTTTGCGATTCAGTTCTTTTTGCAGTTGCTTTATTTCTTGCTTAAGCTGTTTACTGTCTGACTTTACTGTTTTATTTGAAGGTGGTGTTACTAAGTCTTTCTTCCATTGCTGAATATGATGCGGATAAAGCCCTATATTACGGCAGTATTCATTTATGGCGGCTTCATCTAAACTTCCACACTCAATTACTGCGTTGAGTCTTTCTTCTAAACTCCAGTCTTGTGGTCGTTTTTCTGCTGTCATTTGGCTACCCGTCTGGTGTATTTCAAGTTGATGCTTTTTTGCCAGTGCTATCCAACGTTGTAACGTTGAATAACCGACACCTAAGTCATCTGCAATATCTTCTAAGCGAACATCATCACATTGAGATAATGCTTTTTCAACAGCTTGAACTTTAAACTCTTGTGTAAATTGACGTTTCATTTTATTTGCCTCTGCTAAATGTTAGAGGCGACAACTATCCTGACACAGGGGGAAACCAATGCATTGTATTACGGACTTCTCAGTGTAGCGCGCAGCGCCTCGGTGCTCTCGGTGGTCAAACTTGTTATGTAACTTGGGCGCCGTACCTAGTTGATAAAGTGAATAAAACATTATTATTACCACAGAGAAGACAAGGAGCAGTGCAGGCGGAGTGATTTTAAAACCAATTCATTGTATTAAGCTCTTCTCTGTGTAGCGCGCAGCGCCTCGGTGCTCAAAATTGTTTTGTGGTTAAGCTTTGTACTTGATTTATAAGGTGAATAAAACATTATTATCACCACAGAGAAGACAAGGAGTAGTACAGGAGAAGTAATTCTAAAACATATATATTGTATTACGCTCTTCTCTGTGAAGTGCGCAGCGCCTCAGTGTTCTCGGTGGTAATTAATTTTTAGAGTTATTTCAACGAAGGTGTGAAGCTTGCTCACGTAAAAGGTTGTTTATTTAACTATCTATAAACAAAGTACGTTAGCAAGCAAAGCGCATACATTAAATTCGCTGTGCTACTGTAAGTTTGCATTAGTAGATGAGCATTCCAACTTGTACCTTAACGTATATTGTGTGAAAAATTTGTATTTATGCTTATTGATAATAAAGCTGCGCCTATTAGCAAAGTCCACTATGCTATGGGCTATTCGTTATTTATATTTTTAAGGATTTATCATGATTGAACAAGGCCAAAACGTACCAGAGGTTACACTTACGCAGTTAACAAGCGAAGGTATGCAAACACTGACTAACAAAGAATTATTTGATGGTAAAAAAGTGGTGTTATTTGCTGTGCCGGGGGCGTTTACGCCAACGTGTTCAAATGCGCATTTACCTGAATTTATTACGCTTGCTGATAAAATTAAAGCAAAAGGTGTTGATGCTATTTATTGTGTTTCGGTAAACGATGCCTTTGTAATGAAAGCATGGGGCGACTCGCAAAACTCTGAAGAAGTATTAATGCTAGCCGATGGTGATGCAAGCTTTACCAAAGCACTCGGGCTTGAAAAAGACACCGCTGGCTTTGGTGGTATTCGTTCATCTCGCTACGCGATGATTGTAAATAACGGGGTCGTTACTGGGTTATTTGTAGAAGAAGGCAAAGAGTTCACGGTAAGCCGTGCAGAACATGTCTTAGAAAAGCTTTAAGGCCTCATTTAGTTTGTCAGTGGTTAGTACTTAGTTATCAGATAGAAGCTTTTAGACATTAGTGATTAGACTGAAGATTTTAGTTATTAATGAATATTGTATTTTTTGGCTAGTTTAGTTGGCTAGTTTAGTTAGCTAGTTGTTATTTGTATATTTAAAACTAAGCTAGTAAAAATGATATAAATAAAAGTAACACTAATGAATTTTGAAAATTTAGATGTATGGAAACGATCTGCACATCTTAGCGTAGATATTTACAGGTCTACAGCAGATATAAAAGATTATGGGTTCAGAGATCAGTTAACACGCTCAGGCCTTTCAGTGCCGAGCAACATTGCAGAAGGTGTGTGTAGAGAAAGCTATAAAGAGAAAAGTAGATTTATAGATATAGCTAGGGCTTCTCTTGCAGAAGCTAGAACACAGATATACATAGGCACAGAAATAGGTTACTTAAATAAGTCAACAAGCCAACAATGGATAATAGAAACAAAAGAATTAGCTGCTATGTTAACAAGCCTTAAAAATAAGTTTGATAACAGCTAACTTTAGAGTGTTTAGCTATTCATTCTCCGCGCTGAAAACTGAAAACTGAAAACTGAAAACTGAAAACTGAAAACTGAAAACTGAAAACTGAAAACTGAAAACTGAAAACTGAAAACTGAAAACTGAAAAC
>NZ_NTLW01000304.1:0-22354 GCF_002632075.1 Pseudoalteromonas sp. ESRF-bin5
GGCTTGTACATATCTTCCACCAGCGCATTATCATAGTGCTCACTTAACCAGCTATCGGCTTTACTAAATACCATTTCAAGCATTTCTAAACGAGCTCTAAAAAATGGCCAATTGAGGCTCATTTCGTTTAGTGTTTCTAAGCCATATTGGTCTAGTGCCTTTTTTAAGCCTGTTAACGCACCTAACCAAGCAGGCAACATTAACCTGTTTTGACTCCATGCAAAAATCCATGGAATAGCACGTAAACTTTCAACGCCCCCATTAGGGTTGCGTTTTGCAGGGCGAGAGCCAAGCGGAAGTTTAGAAAGCTCTAATTCTGGCGTTGCCATTCTAAAGTAAGGAACAAAGTTTTCGTCGTGGCGAACAACATTGCGGTAATGCTCACACGACTGCTCACTAATAAGCTTCATAACTTCGCGCCATTGTGGCTTAGGCTCTGGCGGTGGTAATAAGTTACTCTGCAGTACTGCCCCTGCATATATATTTAAGCTTTGTAGTGCTACATCTGGCAAACCAAATTTAAAGCGTATCATTTCGCCTTGCTCTGTTACCCGTAAACCACCTTTAAGTGAGCCTGGCGGTTGCGAGTGCAGTGCTTGTGCAGCCGGTGCACCACCTCGACCAACAGTCCCTCCTCGGCCGTGGAATAACACAAGTTCAATGCCGCGCTCGTCTGCAAGCTGCACGAGTTTATCCATTGCTTCATATTGGGCCCAACCTGCTGCCATCATACCGGCATCTTTAGCCGAGTCTGAATAACCAATCATTACATTTTGCGTATTTTGAATATGGCCGCGGTACCACACATTATCGAGTAGCGTCGTGATCACGTCGCTACCATTATTCAAATCGTCTAATGTTTCAAATAATGGGGCAACTGGCAATTCAAAACTACAGCCGCTTTCTTTAAGAAGTAACTGTACAGCTAAAATATCGGATGCAGTGCGTGCCATTGAAATAATGTACAAACCAAATGTTTTTTCATCTTGCTTTGCAATTACATCGAAGGTGTCGAGCACTTCTTGTACATCAGGGCTTGGTTGCCAATGCTTAGGGATAAGCGGACGACGCGAATTAAGCTCCGCTAGTAAAAATGCTTGCTTGTCTTGCTCTTGCCACTGGTTGTAGTCCCCTAACCCTAAATAACGCGTAAGTTCAGAAAAAACGTCGCTGTGGCGTGATGAATCTTGACGTACATCCAGTTTTGCCAAGCGAAGGCCAAAACTGTTTAAACGATGCATTAAATCAAGCAGTAAGCCATCGGCAACGACTTTCATGTTGCATTTTAATAATGAACGATAACATACCTCAATTGGGTGCTTGAGCTGGTTAATATCAGTAACAAGATCTTGTGCATCAGTGCGTTTGTGTTTAATTTTTGCACCTAAATGTGCCACTGTTTCAGACACTTCGCCTTTAAGCTTTTTAAGCACAGTTCGATAGGGTTCAAAGTCTTGGCCTGCCAACTCAATGAGTTCGTCGCTAGCGTCAGACATAGATAGCTCAGCGCATAACGTATCAATATCTCGGCTATATAAATCAAGCGCCATCCAGCGACCGTGGTCAAGAACTTGTGAAGTAACCTGTGCAGTAACAAATGGGTTACCGTCTCGGTCTCCACCCATCCAAGAAGTGAATTCAATTGGGCTGTAGTCAATGGGCAACTCTAGACTTAATTGCTCTTTAGCATGCTCCGAAAACTCACGTAAAAAACGCGGTACAGCATGCCAAAGGCTATTTTCAATAACTGCATACCCCCATTTAGCCTCATCAACAGGCGTTGGGCGCGAACGACGAATGTCGTCTGTATGCCACGCTTGGCTTATTAACTGAGCAATTCTATTTAAAATAGCTTCGCGCTCATGCTCCAAGTTATCTTTTCGCTCAAGCGATGCTAAACAATCGCTCAACTCAACGTGCTTGTTAATAATGGTACGGCGTGTAACCTCTGTGGGGTGGGCCGTTAGTACTAAATTAATGTGGAGTTTTGAGAGTGTGTCAGCAAGGTGGTTAGAGTCTAACTGACCTTCTTGTGCTTTAGCGGCTAACGTTTTTAATGTTTGAGTGAGAGGGTTTTGCTGGCCAAGACCAGCGTCATTAAAACGCGATACAGTATGAAACTGCTCTGCCACATTGGCTAAATTTAAAAAATGATTAAATGAACGGGCAACCGGTAAAAGCTCTTCATCACTAAGCGCATGTAATACTTCAATTAACGCCTTGCGATCGTCTTCATTACCACTGCGAGAGGATTTTGATAAAGCGCGAATTTCTTCTACTTTATCTAAAATTGCTTGGCCTTGGGCATCTTTTATAGTTTGACCTAATAATTGCCCAAGTAGACCCACATTACCTCGCAGGGCGGCATATTGTTCACTCATTTCTCAGTCTCCTTTGTTTCATGGAGGACTATTAATATCATTATGAGCGCATATTTAATAGATCCATTTGCAATGTCATGTCGTAAAAAAGTATAGATAAAATAATCACAAAGCACTGGTATGATCATTTTTTACGACGGTAACTGCCCACTTTGCAGCACTGAAATGCAACAGTTAAAACGGGCAGATAAACACAGCTTAATTACCCTCGAGGATTTAAATGCTCCTGATTTTAGCGAGCGCTACAGGCATATAAACAAAAACCAAGCACTTACATACCTACAAGCGCAACTAAAAAATGGCGAGTTAATTTATGGGCTAGACGTAACGTATCAAGCGTGGAAAACAGTTGGAAAACACCGCTGGTTGAAAATTTTTCGCTTGCCTGTTATTCGTATTTTTGCAGATTGGGGCTATATTTTTTTTGCAAAACATAGGCACTCTATAAGCAGGTTTTTAATGCCAAATACCCAGTGTAACAACGGCCAGTGCGCCATAAAATCAAAAGGAAAAAAATGAAGACAATTATTCTTTTTGGCGCTAGTAGCGCGATTGCTAAAGCCTACGTGAAGCACCTTCAAAACCAAACAATTGAATTTAACATTGTATGCGTCAGTTCAAGTAACCAAGCTCCACAAGACAGTAACAACATTACTTTTTACAATACTGATTACTCTACTGACAGCTTATTTGGCCTCACTCAACTTTTAAAAGATGAGCAAGCCGACATACATCAAGTAATAATTTTTAACGGTAAGTTACATAACTCCGAGCACATGCCAGAAAAAAAGCTTGAGGACATCAACGCTGATTATTTTAATTTGTTACTAAACGCAAATACGCTCACCCCATTGCTTTGCCTACAAAGTGTTTTGCCTTTAATCAATCATAAAACGCACTGCACTATAACCGCGCTAAGTGCACGAGTAGGTAGTATTAACGATAACAAAATGGGAGGCTGGTACACCTATCGGGCATCTAAATCAGCCCTTAATATGTTATTTAAAACTGCCGCAGTGGAGCTTGCTCGTCGCGCAAAGAACACCAAGCTTGTGCTATTTCATCCTGGTACAACCGACACTGACCTGTCTAAGCCTTTTCAAAAAAATGTACCCGAAGGCAAATTGTTTACACCTGAATTTGTAGCACACCAACTTTTTGACTTAACAAATAACAACCCTGATTTAGAATTAAATGGCGAGCCAGCTTATTTAGATTGGCAAGGCTCAACTATACCGTGGTAAGGATTTAAAATGCATTTTACTAAAGCGCGTATCGACGCACTTGAAAAACGTACTCGTACACATTTAATAAACTCGTTATCTGGGTTTAAAAGTGCAAACCTAATAGGCACACAAGACCTACTAGGCAACACTAATTTATCGATTGTTAGTTCGGTTATTCATTTGGGTGCTCACCCTCCCCTCGTAGGTATGATAATGCGCCCACACAGTGTACCGCGCCATACGTTTGAAAATATATTACAAACAGGTGTTTACACTATCAATCAGGTAAATAAGTCTATTTATAAACAAGCGCATCAAACCTCAGCACGCTACGACAAAGACGAATCCGAATTTGAGGAAACAGGGTTAACACCTGAGTACTTAAATGAGTTTTCGGCTCCTTTTGTCAAAGAGAGTCGCTTAAAATACTCAGTAAAATTTGTTGAAAGTAAACATCTTGAAATTAACGGAACTGAACTAGTGATTGGTGAAATTGTCGATGTGTATTTAGATGAAACCGCTCTGCAAAGCGATGGATTTCTAGATTTACAAGCCATTGATACTGTCGCGGTTACAGGCCTTGACAGCTACCACACAGCAAATAAATTAACGCGCCTTCCCTACGCAAAAAAATAACTTTTAGGGGTGTATTTCACCCCTTTATCACGGCAAACACATAAGCCAACTCAACCCCAACGCACTCACAATCCCAATCGATGTTGCTAATCGCAGAACATTGAATTTTAAAAATGCATTGCGCACAATAGCGAAAATTCCAAGGAGAATCCCATGAGCACAATCGGTATTGGCACGCAAACCCCAGAGCAAGCATTGGCCAGCTTAAGTAATATGACCCAATCGTTAACACCTATTCAGACTGACGAACACATTGAACGTATAGCAAAAGCACAAGCTTATATGACAGCTAATAACATTGATGCAATTTACCTAAATGCAGGGACCAACCTCACCTACTTTACGGGTATGAAGTGGTATGCGAGTGAACGTATGGTTGGCGCAATTTTACCTGCGATTGGTGAAGTACAGTACATAGCACCTTATTTTGAAATTGGTACTCTAGATGGCTTTAAAGTTGTCGAAGGGCCCATACACGGCTGGCAAGAGCACGAAAACCCTTATGCGCTATTTGTTAGCGTATTAAAGCAACTAAACATTAGTGACGACGCCACCATCGGCATCGATGAAAGCGCACAGTTCTTTATATTCGATGGTATTAACAAAGCACAAAAAGGATTAAATATAATCAATGCGCAAGGCGTTACTGCACATTGCCGCATGCACAAATCAGTTAACGAATTAGCACTTATGCAGTGCGCAATGGACATGACCTTAGCCGTTCACCAAGCCACTGCGAGTATGCTTTACGAAGGTATTACCACCACAGAAGTAGAAGCCTTTATAAAAAAAGCGCATCAAAAAGTAGGTGCTCCGGGCAACTATTTTTGTATTGTACTGTTTGGCGTAGCAACGTCGTTTCCACATGGTGTTAAAGATGCGCAAGTGCTTAAAAAAGGCGATATGGTATTAATAGATACCGGTTGTAAAGTACACGATTACCTTTCAGATATAACCCGCACCTATGTATTTGGTGAACCAACACCGCGCCAGCGCATGTTTTGGGATCACGAAAAAGCAGCGCAACTGGCCGCATTTAACACCGCAAACATTGGTACTACATGCGAAGATGTTGACGCAGGTGCTCGTAACTATTTAGCGGCTCAAGGGCTGGGCCCGCAGTACCAAACACCGGGTTGCCCGCATCGAACTGGCCATGGTATTGGTTTAGATATTCACGAATGGCCATACTTAGTTGGCGGTGATAAAACCCCACTTGCCCCAGGCATGTGCTTTAGTAACGAGCCAATGCTAGTGATACCCGATGAATTTGGGGTGCGTTTAGAGGATCATTTTTATATGACCGACAACGGTCCGCATTGGTTTACAGAGCCTAGCCACAGTATCGACGACCCATTTGGGCTTAACGCTTAATTCCTTCAAGAGCAGCTGTTTAGCTGCTCTTTTTATTTTATTCGTTGATAAAGTCCAGTTCATCCCAATATCCCTTTTATACAAAAGCAATCCGCAAAAGGATGAATATGAAAAATTTTAAAATTGATATCGTGTCAGACGTAATGTGCCCATGGTGTGTAGTAGGTTATAAAAATCTTGAGACAGCACTTGGCCAACTTAAAGACGAAATGAGTGCAGATATTACATGGCATCCTTTTGAGCTAAATCCTGATATGCCAGTTGAGGGGCAAGACTTAAACGAGCATTTAATGCAAAAGTACAACCTAACTGAAGAACAAGGCGATGAAAATCGTAAAAACATGTTTGAAGCAGGAAAGCGTGCTGGATTTACGTTTAACTTTGATGGCAAACGTATCATGATCAACAGCTTTGATTTGCATCGTTTATTAATGTGGGCACGCGAAGAAGGTAAGCAAACCGAGTTAAAACTCGCCTTTTTTGAAGCGCACTTCACCGATTTAAAATACTTAAACCAAGAGGACGCTCTGCTTGATGTTGTCGAAAGTGTTGGCCTTGATAAAGAAGAAGCCCGAAATATTTTGCACTCAGATAAATACGTTCAAGCTGTACGCCAAGAGCAAAATAACTTTAAACAAATGGGTATTACCTCAGTCCCTACGTTTATCATAAACGATAAATACGCACTCACTGGCGGACAACCAAGCGACTCATTTATTCAAGCACTAAAACAAATTAGCGAAGAAGAAGCCAAGCAAGACGCTTGATGCAAAATCAAAACTTAAACGTTTATGACGACTTTAAACACCTGTTTATAATAGGTGTTTTTATTGATAACCTAATTAGTAAAGTACCAAAGCTTGAGAAAATAAATTTGTTCAGAGTGGGTACATGGGTTAAAGTAAAACCTATTACAGGTACTTGTTTCATATAAACATAATTAAAAGGAAATTTAAAATGAAGTATTCACTAGCAATAATTACATCTCTTTTTCTATTTGGTTGTTCAACGACACCGTTACAAGATCGTCCTTCTGCTGAAGTAGAAACGCGAAGCGCCCCAAAATATCCTATGGCGGCAGTTAATAATAAAACAGAAGGCTTTGTTACCATGTCTTTTGATGTTAACGAATCTGGGAAACCGGTAAACATTGAAGTAATTAAATCAGAACCTTCAAATGTTTTTGATGAGCAAGCAAAAAGTGCGTTATCTAGATGGGAGTACCATCCAAAAGTTGTTGATGGCATTGCGCAGGTAGATACAGGTTTAGATGTGACAATAGAGTTCAAAAGATCAGATAAATAAAACAAAAAAAGGCTGCACATTGCAGCCTTATTTATATACCTAAAGTTACCTTTATACTTAAAAATAAACTAAGTACGATAAAGTACTTTAATAACATGCCAGCCAAATTTAGTTTTAACTAGGTGTGGCTCTAAAATAGAGCCATTAAAGGCTATTTTGTCAAACTGCGGAACCATTTGCCCGCGTCTAAATTCACCTAAGTCACCGCCTTTTTTACCCGATGGGCACGACGAATACTTTTTAGCTAAGGTTTGAAACTTTGCACCTTTACCTAATTGCTTAATAATGTCTTCTGCTATTTCTTTGTGCTTAACCAATATGTGGAGTGCGTGCGCTGTACTTGCCATTTCAAAGCCCTGATAATTTAAAACGCGGCGATTTTAGCACAGCCCCTGTTTGAGGGCATCTAATTGATTCTATAAATAGTGAAGTTCATCACATTTAGAGGGAATACGGCAATACTGATATTTTCCAAATAAGGTATAACGGTTTAAAGCAATTTTATCGTACAGCCAATTATTAAAGGTATTAGGTAAAACACTAAAAATAGTTGCTAATTTGTAAGGGTAACCAAGCTGATTCACTACTTCAAAAAAAGCATGGCTTTGTGTGAACACTTTGCCGTTTTGTAAGTACACCATAGAGGCGTATTGTGTAGTTGAAAAACCAAAGTGAGTTAATAGCACTTTACCTTTTGGGGATTGCACGCTACATAATTTAAAAATGGCATTGGTATCGTTACTAATTATAAAATTACACCACGCACTACATAATTTACACTGCGCATCGAATAATATAATTTTTCGATTACGCATTAGTGTGACTGCATTTTCACTCATTTATTTTCCTTAAGCGATTAGTGCTGGACCGGCTTTTTTTGTAACTTACGTTGCAATGTGCGTCTATGCATATTTAATTGCCTAGCTGTGACCGATATATTGCCATTATTACTGTGTAGCACTTGCTGAATATGCTCCCATTCTAAGCGTTCAGGCGACATAACAGCATCATCAATACTCGTTTGAGGCTCACTTGTTTCGTTATTAAGTGCTTTTAATAATGTTGCCATATCAATAGGTTTAGTTAAATAATCGTTTGCACCTAAGCGCATTGCTTCAACCGCAGTTGCAATGCTTGCAAACCCGGTTAGTAACACTATATGTGTATTTTCTAATAAGTTACGTAATGGCTTTATAAGCATTAAGCCATTGTCGTCCCCGAGTTTCATGTCTAATAAAATAGAGTCGGGTACTAATTGGCGCGCACGAAGTAACGCATCACTTTGGTTATGCGCAACATCACAGGTGAAGCCTTGCTTAGTTAAACGCCTAGCAAGCGTACTGGCTAAATTTATATCATCTTCAATTATTAGTAACTTCATTATGCTGTTTGCTCGTTATTAATAATGGCTAACTTAACCTTTGCTACGGCACCGCCTTCTTTATGGTTAAATAAGGTTAGTGAGCCATTTAGTCGCTCAAACGTGACGTTAGATAACAACACGGCCAAACCCATGCCTTGTTCACTAGGCATTACCTGCCCCCCTAGTTCAGCTAGTTGTGAGGGCGTAAACCCATCGCCAAAATCACGGATTAATAAATCTATACATTGATCTTGCTGGTCAAGCTCCCAGCTTAACTCAAGCTCTGTTTTACCTTGTTTTTGATTTGCTATAGCCGCATTTTGCAACAAATTTAATATAGCTGGTAACAACATTGCGTCACTTAAAAGAATCGCATTAATGGAAGGTGTAGACCATTTAATATGTTGACCGGGGTACTGTAATACAAAGGTATCGTTAATGGCTGTTTGTAATTGCGTTATGGTTATTTGATCTTTAGCATTGTTAACCCGTATTTGCTCCGATAGCGCTCTAAAACTATTAAGTTGCTCTCGACATTGCTCAAGTGGGGTTTGCATCTGTTTAACTATAATATTGTTTGGTTGCTCCTCTAATAGCTCTTCAAACAACAGTTGTAAGTTAGCTATCGGTGTTGCTAACTGATGAGTTATTTGTGCTGCTGCGCCATCAAGCGTTACTAGTTGCTCATTTCGTAGTTGTTTTTCTCGGGCTTTGGCAATGACGCGTTCGCGATCTTTTAGTGCACGGCTCATGGCCCCTATCACAAGCGCTATTACACTGGTACTTAAAACAAAGTTAACCCACATGCCAACAAAGTGACCGCTCATGTTCATTTGATGCATACTGTGATCGGGCATGTTTATTAACAAAAAGCTGTATGCAGCAATGGCAAGCAAAGCTATGTAGGCTAAGCCTTTTTCACGTAGCGTTACCGCTGCTATCATAATAGGCAGTAATAATAACGACACAAATGCATTAGTTGCGCCGCCACTTAAAGAAAGCAAAACAGTTAAAAACAAAACGTCAGCAGTGAGTTGCATCAGCATAACCGAGGGTTTAGCGTGGCTAACGTGTCGGTAAGCAAATAGACTGACTAATTGAAACGCAGCTTCTAAAGCAATAACACCAAGTAAGGGCAGTAATGCCAATTGGTAATCAAGTAAAAAATAAACACTTAATACTGCAATTAATTGTACTGCAATAGCGCCGCTTCGAAGCATAAGTAAACGGCTAATAGTGGGATCAGTTTGCATTAACAAAACAATGATTTTCCAATTTAATATATAAAAATGAGTTGAGGTAAAACGTTACTCGTCGTCCATTGAAATTGTAAAAGCAGCGCACGGTGTGCCTTGATGAAACACCATTTGCCATTGCTGTGCGCTATTTTTACGCCATAACGACATGCGAAGTGAATAATTAAATTCGGCACGGGCTGAGCGCCTATACGCTGCTTGATAACTTATTTGCGCCACATCTATACTCAACATTCGGCCTTTAAAATGCTGATTATAAAACTGCGGCACCACCTCTGTGGGTAGGCGTGTGAGTACTTGGTATTTATTAAACGACGTGCCATTAGCAGCAATTTCGATAAACTCATCGTCGAGTAAAGCGTCGAGTGCACGCTCTGATTGGCGAACTTCAGGCTCAAGTAATTGACGCTCAGCCTCAATTAAATGATTAAACAACGACGCTTTAATTTTGCTGCTCATGTGCTTCCCTATTGCTTGTAAATTTGCCCTGCTTTCATAACAAATTGCACGTTTTTAAGTACGTTTATGTCTTCAAGTGGCGAACCATTTACGCTGATAATATCTGCTTGCTTACCAACACTCAAGTCGCCTAACTGATGGCTTTGCCCTAATAATTTAGCAGCATACACTGTGGCTGACTTTATTGCATGCGCCTCACTCATTCCATTATCAACCATTAAACCAAACTCGTTTGCATTAAGACCATGACGCGATACACCCGAGTCGGTACCAAAGGCAATGTTTACCTTGTTTTTAAGCGCTAACTTAAACGATGCCTGCATTTTAGGCGTTACTTCTCGCACTTTATTCGCAATTGCCGCTGGCATATTAGGATTAGTAAGTACCTCTTCACTTACCGTGGCACCAGCAAGCAGTGTGGGAACTAAATAGGCCTGCGTTTTGTTGAATAAATCGACTGTTTTTTTATCTAAATAAGACCCGTGCTCTATTGAGTCAACCCCAGCTCTAAGTGCTGCTTTAATTCCTTCTGTTCCGTGGGCATGCGCTGTTACCTTTCGCCCTAAATGATGCGCTGTATCTACAATAGCAGCAAGCTCATCATCAGTGAGTTGCTGATTCACTCCCGCTGCGGTATTACTCAACACTCCACCCGTTGCAGTAATTTTAATTACATCAGCACCACTTTTAATAACTTCTCTCACAGCACGGCGGCAATCGTCAGCGCCATTACAAATGCCTAATGTCGTTTTAAAAACATCGGTTATGTCTTTTCTGTAGCCATGCATATCAGCATGACCGCCGCTTGGCGATATTGTATTACCCGCTGCAAAAATACGAGGCCCTGCAATGTCTTGTCGTTCAATTGCGCGTTTTAACGGAAAAATAACTTGATAGTCGCTGCCTAAATCACGCACCGACGTAAAGCCGGCATCAAGCGTACGCTGTAAATATTTAATAGAACGAAGCGCATAATCGGCTTCATATTCTGTAGCCCAACGGTGTGGGTTTGCTTTAGCGTCACGTTCAAAAGTTACATGTACATGCATATCAATCAAACCTGGCATAACAAACTGGTTTTTTAAATTAACTATTTCAGCATCGGGTAAATTAAGTACTGACTTTGATACATAACCGTCTTTAATAGCCGTTATTTTGTCATTGGTAACAACTAAGGTTTGTTCTTTTTTTAATGCCTGCTCAGGTGCTACAAGTAAACTACCTGCGTAAATGATTTTAGAGTGTGCTGCGTTTACATTATTAACGAACATTGCCAATACAATTGACGATAATGTTGTGAGTGCTGTTTTCATACATGCTCCTTTTTTATACTAGCTTTACTCTAAAAAACCTTTAATAGCGAATATTTACGATACAAAGCATGCTATAAACTAGTCTTATAAGTCGAATTTTGGTATAACTTGCCGGTAATAAATTGAAGTTATACCACCTTAAGAGAACACACTATGCCATACGCACATATCACTGGTTGGGGCAAATGCATACCACCAGCAAGTATTAGCAACGATGAAATTAGCGAAATAGTTGATACCACCGACGAGTGGATCACCACGCGTACTGGCATCAAATCTCGCCGTGTAAGCCATGTAAGCACGGCAGAGCTGGCAACTGTTGCAGCAAAACACGCACTTGCTTGCGCAGGTATTGACGCAAAAGACATTGATCTTGTCATACTTGCAACCTGTACACCTTCAACAGTTGTTGCAAATACGGCATCCCAAGTGCAAAAAAATATTGGCGCAGCAGGCGCAGCCGCCATGGATACGAATGCTGCGTGTTCTGGCTTTTTATACGCATTACAAGCTGCTACTGCGCAAATTCAAGCAGGCATGATCAAAAAAGCGGTCGTTATTGCTGCTGAACGAATGACTTGGTATGTAAACTGGGCGCGCCGCGACAGTGCAGTACTATTTGGTGATGGCGCTGGTGCTGTTGTACTAGAAGCTGCAGAAACACCGGCAGGTTTACTTGGCACTAAAACAGGGTGCGATAGTGAAGACCGCGACATTCTTCATATTACTAACTTTGGTAGTGATTTGAACAAATATGAACCCATTGGCCCGTCTGATCTGCTATTTGAAGGCAGAGAGATATTCAAGCGTGCCGTAAAAGGTATGAGTGAAGCCTGTGACGACGTTCTCGAGCAAGCTAATCTAAGCCTAGACGACATAAACGTACTAGTACCACATCAGGCTAATTTACGCATAATTCAGGCAATCCAGCACCGTTTAAAAGTACCTGATGAAAAAGTAATGGTTAACATTGCAGATTATGGCAACACATCAGCTGCAACCATTGCTATTGCGCTATGTGAAGCAGTTGAACAAGGGTTAATAAAGCCTCATTCAAATATTATGTCTGCGGCTTTTGGCGCGGGTTTAACATGGGCTGCAAGCTACATAAAATGGGGCGAACGTGTAACTCCAATTAGCGTTAGCGACGCACAATTAGCACCTTGCACCCAAACAGGTTTAGAGCTTGTGGCGCCAGCTGTAAAAGCATGTAAAGACGCTGAATGAGCTTGCTTTAAAAACGTATAATTAAACGCACTTTTTAGTGCGTTTTTTATTTAAGGAAGATAAATTTATGGAGCTTTTAGGTATTCATCATGCTGCAATTATTTGCAGTAATTATCCTCGCTCTAAACATTTTTATAGTGAAATTTTAAAACTCAACATTATTAACGAACATTATAGGGAAAAGCGTAATTCGTATAAGTTAGACTTAGCAATGCCTGATGGTAGTCAAGTTGAGTTGTTTTCGTTTGAGGGTGCGCCCTCAAGGCCTAGTTACCCGGAAGCACAAGGCTTACGCCATTTAGCGTTTAAAGTCGACAATGTAACTAAAGCAAAAGAATATTTAGAAAGTAAAAGTGTGGCAGTTGAAGAGATTAGAATTGATGAAATTACAGGTAAAAAATTTACTTTTTTTGCCGACCCAGATGATTTACCGCTAGAGCTATATGAAGTTTAAGCTTCATATAGCGCTAATGTTTTACGGGTAATTAATGATTAAAGCGGTTTTGCAAATAGTTAAACACGGCTCTAATGCCAAGTGCTTCACCGCCAGCAGGGCGACCTGGCAGCGCACGTAAATTCCATGCCATCACATCAAAATGCACCCAAGGCGTGGTTGGCTCTACAAATTCTTTTAAGTAAAGTGCGGCGGTAATTGCGCCACCAAATGGTGTACTTGCGCTATTAGCCATATCTGCGACATCACTTTTCAAAAATCCACGATACTGCTCAAATAAAGGCAACTGCCAAACAGGGTCATTCACACTGATTCCTGCATCAATTATACCATTTGCTACATCACGCTCTGTAGAAAAGAAACCAGGTAACTCAGTACCTAACGCTACACGACATGCACCTGTTAATGTTGCAAAATCAATAATAAGCTCCGGATTATCGTTTTGTGCTTCACTTAACGCGTCACACAAAACTAAACGCCCTTCAGCATCCGTGTTATCTATTTCAACCATAATACCTTTGCGCGTTTTTACAACATCGCCCGGGCGAAATGCATTTCGCGACACCGCATTTTCAACTGCCGGTACTAATACTCTCAAACGGACAGGCAATTTAGCAGCCATAATCAGCTGAGCTAATGCAATAACATGCGCAGCACCGCCCATGTCTTTTTTCATATTACGCATACCATTGCTTGGCTTTAAGTCGAGCCCGCCAGAGTCAAAACACACACCTTTACCAACAAGCGTTATTAGTGGCGCATCATCTGCTCCCCACTTTAAATCAAGCAAACGCGGTTTATTCTCGCTTGCACGACCTACCATATGAATAGTTGGGTAGTTTTGCTCTAACAATTCATCGCCTATCCATTGTGAAAAATCACCGCCATGAGTTGAAGCCAAATCTTCCATCACTTGCGATAAATGTTGCGGCATCATATCGACGGCAGGCGTGTTTACTAAATCACGCGCTAAAAAAATAGCTTCCGCTTGCTGCTTGATACGCGTGTAAAGCTGTTCATCGCCAATACACAACTCGGCTTTAACAGTCGGTTTTTCTTTGTATTCACTAAATTCGTAGCCACCAAGAACAAATCCTAATGCCACAAACTCTATAAACGTATCGTCACCTTGAATTTGATAACTACCCACTGGTAGCGTATTGGCCAAATTGCCAGCAGCCCAAAAGTCGTTTGGGCTTTGCATTAAACAAATTACTTGGGACAACTCCCCGGAATTGCTATCGGGAATTAATGCTAAACCTTGCTTTTCAAAGCCTGTATTGTTTAGCCAATTTTGAATAAATGTAGGCTGCTTTGCTTGCCAATCAGAGAGTTCGCTTTTAAGAATAAATGATAAAGGAATACCAGAAGATGTATTGCGAAGTAATGCACTCATTAAATAGCTCATAATTTGTAAAAATTGTTCTTACGAGCATATCAATAAGCACTATTAAAAGGTATCGCTAATTGTCGGGTTTTTAGTGTTATTTATTGTGTATATTTTTTTTAACTGATTCTTGATGCGATTGTTCTATTTCGTTATCAAGTTCTTTTATTGATTTATTAATGCTAAACGAGCTGGGCAATACATCCACCCCCACTAACCGCCCTAACTTAACAACAAGTGGAATAGTAACGGGTGAAAAAGGAAGCACAGCAAATACGCCCAATCCAAGGCCTTTTAAAATATCGACAAACTGCTCATTCGCTCGTTTAAGCTCTGCACTATTTGTTTGCCCTTGTGTGTAACGCTTGTATATGGCCAACATCTCTTTAGTTTCTTGTTTTTCTTGTGCAAGTGCAATTTTAAGCGCCACCATAGCACGACGAAAACGAAGCTGTTGACGCTTTTTACTAATTTTTACTACACGCCAAGGAGCACGGTGAATAACTTTATATAATCGCATTTCTATATTTTCACACATGCTGTTGGGTTAACAAAGAATAATTTACTTGATTATGACTATACTTTATCCTTTGCACCAAACTAGTGCCAAAAAGTATTAACTATGACTGATTTAACAACTCAAATTCCACAAAAACCTGAAAAACCAAAATCTGATGAATGTTGCGGCAGTGGCAATTGTTATTCATGTGTGTGGGATGAATATAGAGAAAAATTAGCAACATGGAAATTAACAAATTTGCAAACTAAAACAAAAAAACAGGATGACATTTAAAAAGCCAACCTCGAAAACCCCTTCCCCACCTGCATTAATATTCCCAATTACATCTTAACCTGCACACAAATGGTTATAAGTAGCACTAAAATGCACCACCTTTGGATTTTTTACCTAATTAAAGTTTTGTTATTTAATAGTTAATTAATAATTGCTCTTGTTGTTTTTTATGTATAGTCTGTATTCAGGAGTTAACAGAAGGTGAGTATTTACGCTCTTTTGATTCGATACTTCAATCGCGTAAAACCACTCTGTTCGTTCCACAATTATGATTAAGGCGTGCTTTAAAGTACGCCTAAAACAAAATTATTCTAACTGGGGAAATTTAGAATGAAATTAAAAAATAATACGCTAAACCAAGCGATTAAATTTGCATTAGCCACAACCACCGCCGGATTATTCATCTCGGGCTCTGCAATAGCAGCAGATGAACAAAGCGAAGTTAAAGTTAATAAGAATGTAGAGAAAATTGCTGTAGTAGGTACGCGTTCAGCTCCACGTTCAATTGGTGATTCACCCGTTCCTATTGATATCATAGGTGGCGAAGAGCTAGAAAAGTCAGGTAACACTGACATGCTAGAACTTCTTAAAGGCTCAGTTCCTTCTTTCAACGTTCATCAAAACCCTATTAGTGATGCAGCATCACTAGTCCGCCCTGCTAACCTTCGTGGTTTACCATCAGACAGCACGTTAGTACTTTTAAACGGCAAACGTCGTCACCGTGCATCTGTAATCGCATTTCTAGGCGGTGGTATTAACGATGGTGCACAAGGCGCCGATATTTCAGTTATTCCTAGCATTGCAATTAAACAAGTAGAAGTACTTCGTGACGGTGCAGCCGCTCAGTACGGTTCTGATGCTATTGCAGGTGTAATGAACTTCCAATTAAAAGACGCTTCAGAAGGCGGTAAGTTTGAAGTTCGTAAAGGTCAATATTTTGAAGGCGACGGCGATACTACTCAAATTTCTGGTAACGTAGGTTTACCGTTTACAGACAGTGGTTTTGCAAACTTAAGCTTCCAATACAAAACAGCAGATGCAACGAGTCGTTCAGTTCAACGCCCAGATGCAGCAGGTTTTGCAGCAGCAGGCGTACCTGATGTTTCGTCTCTTGCTCAAGTTTGGGGTGCACCAGAAGTTGATGACGATATCTCACTTTTTGGTAATGTAGGCCTAGACTTAACAAACAACTCACAATTTTACATGTTTGGTAACTACTCTGAGCGCGATGTACGTGGTGGCTTTTACTATCGTAACCCGCATACTCGTTCAGGTGTATATTCAAACGATGATGGCGCAACACTCCTTGTTGCAGACCTAACTGACGACATGAGCGGTAACTGTCCTACCATTTCAATTACAGATGGTAATGTATTAGACGACCCGGCTTACGTAAACGGCGTAGCTAACAACCCAGATTGTTTTGCATTTAACGAAATGATCCCGGGTGGTTTTACACCAAACTTTGGTGGCAACATCACTGATACCTCTTTAACCATTGGTACAAAAGGTGAATTTACAGACGGCTTCATGAAAGACGTATTGTATGATTTAAGCGGTACTGTGGGTTTAAATGAATCACGTTACTTTATTTACAACACGGTGAATGCATCTTTAGGCCCAGACACACCGCGCGACTTTAGCCCTGGTAAATATGAGCAGTTAGAGAAAAACTTTAACTTAGACCTATCTAAAGGCTACGACTTTGGCCTAGCATATGATGTGAACGTAGCCGGTGGTTTAGAATGGCATGAAGAAACATTTACAATCATCTCAGGTGATGAAGCATCTTACACAGCGGGTCCATTAACAGCGCAAGGCTTTGGCATTGGCTCAAACGGCTTCCCTGGTTTCAAACCGTCGCAAGCAGGTGAATTTTCACGTCGTAACTACGCTGCATTTGTAGACGTTGAAGCACCATTTACAGAAGACTTCTTAATGGGCTTAGCGCTTCGATTTGAAGACTACGACTCGTTTGGTAGCACAACAAACTACAAATTAATGGCTCAGTACCATGTAACTGAAGACCTAAATATTCGTGGTTCAATTAGCACAGGTTTCCGTGCACCAACTGTTGGTCAAGCAAACGTAAGTAACGTTCAAACAAACTTAAGTGATGGTGTGTTAAGAGATTCTGCATTATTACCACCAACAAACCCTGTTGCTGTTCAACTTGGTGGTACGGAGCTGCAACCTGAAGAATCGCAAAGTTATACATTTGGTGCAGTTTATACAATTGGCGATTTGTTCCTAACTGTTGATTACTACAACATTCAAGTTGAAGACCGTATCAGTCAATCTGAAAAAATTACGCTTAGCCAAGCTGATAAAGATACACTTTCAGCTGCGGGTGTACCTAATGTTGAAGGTCTTGCGCAAGTTAGTTTCTTCACTAATGACTTTGATACAACAACTCAAGGTGTTGATGTTGTAGCTAATTACACGGCAGATATTTTAGGTGGCAGCTCTACATTTAGCCTTGCTTACAACTGGAATGAAACTGAAGTAACTAAGTTCAGTGATATTACGGGTGAGTTTAAAGTTAAACGCCTAGAAGAAGACTTACCTAACCACCGTGCAACACTTACGTGGGCACAACAGTGGGAGTCAATCTCTGCGTTTACTCGTCTTAACTACTATGGCGAATATCAAGGTGTTCACGTTGATTACGATGCAACAGCTAAAACAGCAGACGCATCTGTAACGCTTGATGCAGAAATTACGTACTTTGTGAACGATTCAATCAGCTTCTCTGTAGGTGCACAAAACTTACTTGACCAAGATGCTGAAAAACTTGATTTCCAAGATGCAACGGGTATCCCAAATAATAACTGGGGTGGTAAATACTACGAAACATCTCCTTACGGTATTAACGGTGGTTTCTACTACGCTAAGGCCACATATACTTTCTAATTTTTAGAATGAAAGCATTAAGGCGAAATGTTAAGACATTTCGCCTTTTTTATTTTATAGTAAATAAAAAATAAAATGCCCCACTATGCTACTAGATAAAGCCAACAAACTACTCGCACAAAATAAGCTTAAAGAAGCTGAATTTCATTACAAAACGATACTTGCTACTGAGCCCGAAAATGGCGAAGCCTTATTTGGTTTAGGTAAAATAGCACTAAGACTAGAAAAGTTTGATGCCGCAGTTTATTTACTACAAAAAGCCTGCGAACGTTTACCGCACATGTTAGAACCGCTTCACGCATTGGCAGACGCTTTTAATGGTGTTAATTCACCACAGGACGCACTTACCGTATTAGAATATGCAAAAAGCCTAGCAAGCCATAACCCTGAACCACATTATTACTTAGCCCAGCATTATTTAACACATGGTGATTTGGATAAAGCGCACACAACATTTGCACACGCATTAAGTATGGGCTTATACCCTGTCACAGCCTATATTTTGTTTGAATTAGTACAACTTGGCCGTTTTAATAAAGAACACAATTACATTAGTAATTTGCATCACTTAGTAACTCAAACTAACAACCTACGTCTTAAAATGGTGTGTTACTACGCATTAGGCAAAAGTTACGATAAACTAAACGATACAGATCAAGCTTTTAACTATTTTGAGCTAGCAAATACGCTACAATATAAATTAAGTACGTTTACAACCAAAGAGCTTGACCCTTTTTATGATCAGATCATTAAATACAGTACTCTAGATTTATTAGCTTCACGTGAAGAAGACTTTTCCGCAACAATCACGCCTGTATTTATAATTGGCATGCCAAGAAGCGGGTCAACTCTACTAGAGCAAATGCTTATAAGTCATAGCGAATGTTCAAGCCTAGGCGAAAACACGAGTATTAGTAATAATGTTGTTGCCTTTTTAGAGCAAAAAACCAAAACTCCGTATCCTCAGTGCTTAGCCAATTTAACGCCTAGCCTAATTAATCAAGCTCGTAATATTTATATTGATACACTAAAAACAGCGACACCGTTAAGGCCGATTATTATTAATAAGCTACCAAGCAATTATCAATCGCTCGGGCTGATTTATATTTTATTTCCAAACGCTAAGTTTATTAATTTATCACGTAACGTTAATGCCACAGCATTTTCTGTATTTAGTAATTATTTTGCTGAGAACGAGCCGTACTTTTGCTCTTTAACTGAATTTAAGCACTACCATGGCTTATATGAAAAACTAATGACACATTGGAATACTTTAAGATTACCTGTGTTTAATTTAGCCTATGAAGACTTAGTAAATAATCCTGAAGACCAATTAAATACTCTTTTTGAGTTTTTAGGGTGTAAATATGAGCAAAACTGCTTATCGTTTTACAATCAAAAAAGAGCCGTCACAACACTGAGCAAACAAGCTGTTCGCCAGCCAGTAAATACAAATGCCGTTAGTAAATGGGAACGATACCAAGTCCCCTTGCTCAAGCTAATGAACAAGGGTGACTCTTAAACCATTGAAGTAAATCGTTAAATTGCTCTTTACGGGCTATTGGATGAGTTAACATATTTATGTGGTCGTAATCTATACGGTGTCCATGGCGACGACCATAAATACGCATTTGTTGGATACCAGGGCCAGATTCATCAATAAACCTTTGAATATCAACTGGCTGCGCTAATGCTTTATCTTTAACCGCTGCAATATGTAGCGTAGGTGGCAAATGAAGTGAACGCAATGCTTTTGCATAATCAAAATTATCATCGGAATCAACCCAAGGCTTTTTTTTAGCCCACTGCATGCTTTGATAATGCGACTTTTGGGTTTCGTCGTCACTTCCCCACTTTAAGCGCTTTGCAGGTAAATACCCGTGCTTTTTAGCTAGTAATGGCGCCATAAAATACCAAATAAAATTAGCTTGAAGTAACTTTTTTGGATGATTGTTAAACAGTGAGCGTTTTGAACCAAAGTAAACACATGCTTTTACATCATCAATATAATGTGGAAAGCGTGCAAATACGCTATTCATTAAAACGCCACCCCACGAATGGGCCACCCAGTAATCTGGTTTAGAACCTTCGAGCTGCTCAATTTTATTAATAAACGCGGGAATATCTTCTAATATAGCTTCGGTTTGCCCATAGGCAGCAGATTTAGATATAACAGGCTTACTTTCTCCGCGCCCACGCAGATCAGCGACATAGCAACGATATCCGTGCTCAGCTAAAAATGGAGCAAGACCTTTATTACTATGTGTATAAAAAATTTTGCCATTTTCGACTGCACCATGCATAAAGAATACGATGGGACCATTTTGTTGTTCATCGAATATTTTGCGTAAATGCAGTGTTTGTTTATCTGCTAAATTTATAGTTATTGATTGTTGAGAAATGGCCACGCTTAATCCTTATTGTTACCCTCAACTCATCGTACCAGTATTTTTAAATATGCCAAAGTAATTGTCTGCACTTTAATTACGAGGATTTGTTACAATTAACTATTGATATAGATTGCTAAAATAAATTCATGACTAAAAATACACCACGTGCAAAACTACACCCACGCAATCAGCATAATAACGGTTACGATTTTAACTTACTAACAGCTGCGCTGCCGGCTTTAAGCCCTTATATAGTTAACACGCCTGCAGGTACTAAAAGTATTGACTTTGCAAATAATAAAGCAGTAAAAACACTCAACCAAGCGCTACTCAAAGCGCACTATAATATTGAATTTTGGGATATTCCCGAGCACAACTTATGCCCACCAATACCAGGGCGAGTAGACTATATCCATCACTTGGCCGATCTATTAAGCGAAGATAATAAACAAACAATCCCTCAAGGTAAGCAGGTTAAAGTACTTGATATAGGTACTGGTGCAAATTTAGTTTATCCATTAACAGGGACGAGTGAATATAACTGGCACTTCACTGGCTCAGATATAGACCCTGTCTCGGTTAAAATAGCCAAGCAAATTGCACAATTTAATGCCTTAAAAATAACGGTTAAGCTGCAAAAAAAACCGGCTAATATATTTAAAGGTGTTATAAACCAAAAAGATTTATATCACTTAACGCTTTGTAACCCGCCATTTCATGCAAGCGAACAAGAGGCAAAAAAAGGAAGTGAACGAAAATGGAAAAACTTAGGAAAAGCGCCCAGTAAAACGCTTAACTTTGGTGGTAACAACAACGAGCTTTGGTGCGAAGGTGGTGAAGTACAATTCATCACAACAATGATTGCAGAAAGTGAAGAATTTGCACAACAAGTGTTGTGGTTTACATCTTTAGTCTCAAAAAAAGACTCACTTAGTGCACTTGAAGCAAAACTAAAAACATACCCAATTGCGGAATATAAAATTATTGATATGGCTCAAGGGCAAAAAGTTAGCCGATTTCTTGCTTGGAGTTACTTTGATAAAGAGACGCGTGAACACATTTGTAATGAACTTGATTAAATAAGAAAAAGGAAAAATATGATAGATTTTCGTTCAGATACGGTCACCAAGCCAACAAAAGAAATGCGCGATATCATGTACAGTGCACCAGTTGGTGATGATGTTTATGGCGACGATGAAAGTGTAAATAACCTAGAGAACTTCGCTTCTACTCGTTTTAATTTTGAAGCCGCACTTTTTTGCAGCTCTGGAACACAAGCAAATTTACTTGGTTTAATGGCACATTGTGAACGTGGGGACGAATATATTTGTGGCCAAAATGCGCATAATTATAAATTTGAAGGTGGTGGTGCAGCAGTTCTAGGCTCTATACAGCCACAACCGATAGAAAACGAACAAAACGGTTCCATTAATTTCAATAAAATAGCCGCTGCAATTAAACCAGACGATAGCCACTTTGCAAAAACGCGATTACTAAGCCTAGAAAATACCATTGGCGGTAAAGTACTTAGCCTCGAGTACCTCGCCCAAGCACGGGACTTTGTTAATGAGCATAATTTAGCTCTACATTTAGATGGCGCACGTGCGTTTAATGCATCAGTTGAGTTAGAAGTTGATATTAAACAAATAACGAAACATTTTGACTCTGTGTCTATTTGCTTATCTAAAGGGTTAGGTGCACCGGTTGGATCTTTATTATTGGGGTCATCTTCTTTGGTAAATAAAGCTAGGCGATGGCGTAAAGTACTTGGTGGTGGTATGCGACAAGCCGGAATGCTCGCTGCTGCGGGGCAATATGCGCTTGAAAATAACATAAGTCGCTTAAAAGACGATCATGCTAATGCGCGCTACCTAGCT
>NZ_NTLW01000174.1:0-33128 GCF_002632075.1 Pseudoalteromonas sp. ESRF-bin5
CTAAGTTGTTCTTCGGCTTGAAGCTTTTTGGTTATTGCTAAAAGTGGGAACCATAATAGCGCGGCAAAAATAAATGCAGGCGTTACTTTTTTATCTGCATTTATGCGTTTATCGGTATTTTGAAACATTTGCTGAACAAAGGCTTGTTCTAAACCATTTGGGTTGGCTTCTAAAATTTTATCTAGCGCAGGAAATAATGCACGGAAAAGCCCGTACTGGCGAAGCATTAAAAAGTTAGCTTCAGCTTTACCGTTTAAAAACAGTTTAAGTACTTCTTCAAACAAACGCGCCGGTGGAATGTTATCAAGTAAGCTGGCAAGCTCGCTGATCGGCTTTTCGCTATTTGGCGCAATGCTCATATCAAGCTTTGTTGCAAATCGTACTGCGCGTAACATACGCACTGGATCTTCACGGTAGCGTGTTTCAGGATCGCCAATAAGCTCTATTTGTTTTGCTTTAATAGCGGCTAAACCATTGGCGTAATCATGAATGCTAAAATCGTTAATTGAGTAATACAGCGCGTTAATTGAAAAATCACGGCGCTCAGCATCTTCTTCAATGCTACCAAATACGTTGTCGCGTAATAATTGCCCTTCAGTACTTGATTGGCTTATTTGGTTTTTAGACTCAGGCGCTTCGTGATGACCGCGCATGGTTGCCACTTCAATAATTTCACGGCCAAATACAATGTGCGCTAAACGAAAACGGCGACCAATTAATCTACAGTTTCTAAAAAGCTTTTTAACTTGGTCGGGCGTTGCGTTAGTGACTACATCAAAGTCTTTAGGTTGTTGACCTAACAATATATCGCGAATACAACCACCAACGAGGTAGGCATCAAAGCCACCGTCTTTTAATCGGTATAAAACTTTGATTGCATTTGGGCTAAATTGTTTACGAGAAATACCATGCTCACCGCGCGTGATTACTAATGGTTCGCTGCTTACAGAGGCATTTTCAGCACTCGTATTTGGGCCGATTATCTGTCGGCAAAATTGAAAAAGCTTGGAAATAATAATCCGTCTCCTAGAAGGTGTTGATTGGCCTTTCATCGCAATCAAAAATAACCGCAAATAGTGGTGTTAAACCCCAATACTCACCGTCTTACTCAAATAGCACATATTTAGGCGGCTATCATATACCAGCAGGGTTTAAAAATTAAGTTGATGTGTTGAAATTAAGCTGTTTTTAACGATTTTATTTACACAGTTTAGTAAATTGCTTGGCTTAACTTGTTTGCTACTGAGAAATTTGTATTTCAGCGACTTGCGGCACTTGCTTTAACTCAAAGGTATTTACGCCCCATTCAATGAGTTGCTCAGTAGTTAAATCCATTAAATTGGCATGAGTTGGCAAGCCTAAAAATTCAAAGGCACTTATCAATGCGGGTTTTGGCTCGGCTTTACTAATTGCAGGAGCGTAGTTTTGTTTAGATAGCTTAAAACCGGGCTTGGCAACGGCTAAAGGTAAGTGAGCAAACTCAGGAATAGGGTGATTAAGTTGTTTAAATAAACTGATTTGCCGTGCTGTTGGCTCAATTAAATCGGCGCCTCTAACAATCCTATTTATGCCTTGATCAATATCGTCCACAACAACCACTAATTGGTAGGCGAATAAGCCATCACTGCGCTTTATTATATAATCTTCGTGTGCCAGCTCGCTACTAACACAAATATCACCTTGAATCAGATCGTTAAAGTGTGTGGTTGCATGGCATTGTGTTAATCGTAGTGCGCCTGTATCGGTTGGGTGTCCAAGGTTTTTACACTGGCCTTGGTAAATTCCACCCAATGCTTTTATTTGTTTTCGGCTACAGTGGCAAGCATAAACACATTGTTGATTTTCAAGGGAGCTGACTACGTCTTGGTATAAATCGAGCCGCTTAGTTTGATAAACAACTGATTCATCCCAGTGGAGGCAATAGGCTTGTAAGGTATTTAGAATATCGGTGTCGGCATTTTTCACCACTCGAGTGGTGTCTATATCCTCGATACGGACGAGCCAAGACCCTTTATTTGCTTTTGCATCAAGGTAACTGCCCACAGCCGCAACAAGTGAGCCAAAATGAAGTGGCCCAGAAGGAGACGGTGCAAAACGACCGCGATAGTTGCGCATAGGCGCAGTAACGGCTGCAGGTGGCATGCTAATTAATAGGGTTAATTAGCCGCGTCCAGCTTGTTTTTCTTTAATTTCTGCAAGTGTTTTACAGTCTACGCATAAATCAGCAGTTGGTCGCGCTTCTAGGCGGCGAATGCCAATTTCGATGCCACAAGACTCACAAAAGCCAAAATCATCTTCTTTAATTAAAATAATTGTTTTTTCAATTTTTTTAATTAATTTACGTTCGCGGTCACGAGTTCGAAGTTCTAAAGAAAACTCTTCTTCTTGTGCAGCGCGGTCAACTGGGTCAGGAAAGTTAGCAGCTTCGTCTTGCATATGCGATTTTGTACGATCAACTTCGTTACGTAAATCGTTACGCCAAGTTTCTAAAATCGTTTTGAAATGAGCACGTTGTGCTTCATTCATATACTCTTCGCCTGGTTTTTCTTGGTATGGTTCTAAACCGGCTTGAGCCAATAAACCATGTTTCTTTTGGTCTGGCATAACTCTCTCCTAAATCCTTAATTTAATGCCTCAGCATTAGCCGGCGGTATAAATAACAGAAACTTATACCCTAGGCAAATTTATTTTTAATTATTCGAATTAGCTTCAACCATGCTTTGCGAGTAAAAAGTGCGTTAAATGAGGGTGCTTATTTAACTAACTTACTGGTTTGTAAAACTTGCCTTTATATGGGGGCAAAACTTTAAAAAACAAGTTTAACTCTGGAATTGATTTTTATTGCTTCAATCTTTTCATCGCGTTGTTTGTTCTAATTACAATTACTGAGCTTAATGATTGGGTTATACATTAAGCTACAAATGCTATTTTTTTATGAAGAACGACTTCGTTTGCGCAAATAAGTGCTTTATAAGCGATAACTTCAACACCGCCATCGATGGCTTGTTGTAAAAGCGCTGCGTATTTTTCATCAATATGCGCCGCCGCGCTGACAATATTAATCCCCTCATGCAAAACAGCGAACAGTAGTACGGCGCGATGGCCTAATTCGACCACTTCAATAAGTTCGCGAAGGTGCTTTTGTCCACGCAGTGTTTGTGCATCCGGAAAATAACCTTGGCCGCTGTGTGGATCATCTTGGCTTATTAAAGTGACCGATTTAACTTCAACGTAGCAGCTTGGTTTGTTTGGGGTTGTGAGTAAAAAGTCGATTCGGCTATTTTCACTGCCGTATTTAACTTCACTTTGAAGTTGCTCATAGCCTGTTAGTTCATCAATCACTTTATGATTTATCGCTTCTTCTACTACTTTATTGGCTACCGCTGTATTAACACATATTAATTGCCCTAAATTGTTTTTGGTCAGCTCTAATGAATGTGGATATTTTCGTTTTGCGTTATCGCTGGTTGAATAAAAAGCAGTAAAACCTGGTTCGGCGCAGCCGGTCATTTTTCCGGTGTTGGCACAATGGGCGGTAAACTCAGCGCCATTGTTAAGTTTTAAATCAGCTAAAAAGCGCTTGTAGCGTTTTAATAGTGTGGCTGATTGCAGTGCAGGTGTGTACTTCATGGTTGTGTCCAATGCGGTTAAATAGTGTGATAGGGGTTATTTATCTCAAGCTGTTGGGAACTTAGGCGCACTATAGTAAACTCAACAGCACATTTAAGTGCAAGGATATTCTAACATGAGTGAAAAATTTGTTGTTCAACTAAGCGAACACGCAGCACCGAGTCATTGGGGCGAAAGCGCAACGTTGTCTTTTAACGAGCGTGGCGCAACCGTTCATTTATCTGAGCAAGAAACATTAAAAAATGTTCAAAAAGCAGCGCGTACAATTGCTAATCAAGGTGTTAAGCATGTTGAGCTTGCGGGCGACACGTGGTGCACAGAAAGCCAATGGGCTTTTTACCAAGGCTTTGTAACACCAAAATTGTTAAATGGTGTTGAATTTGTTGATAACGCACAGTCAGATCTTAAAGAACTTGCGCATTTAAAAGGCTCAGCAACATGGGCGCGTGAAATGGTTAATGGCACCGCAGATGATATATATCCTGAAAGCCTTGCTGAAAAAGCAGCTGAGTTTATTCAATCGCTTGCGCCAGAGCACGTAAGCTATCAAATAATTAAAGGCGATGCGTTATTAGAGCAGCAATGGATTGGTATTCATGCTGTTGGTCGCGGAAGTGTTCGTCCTCCGGTATTGTTAGAGCTTGATTACAACCCAACAGGCGATGATAACGCACCCGTTAGTGCAGCCCTTGTGGGTAAAGGCATTACGTTTGATTCGGGCGGTTATTCAATTAAATCGAGCGAAGGCATGCTAGGGATGAAGTGCGATATGGGCGGTGCTGCAACAGTAACGGCTGGTTTAGCACTTGCTATTAATCGTGGCATTGAAAAGCGCATTAAATTATTCTTATGTTGTGCTGAGAACTTAATTTCTGGCCACGCTTACAAATTAGGCGATATTCTTACTTACAAAAATGGCACAACCGTTGAAATTGTAAATACTGATGCAGAAGGGCGTTTAGTGCTTGCCGATGGCTTAATGGCTGCGGGTGAAACAGGCGCACCTTTAATTATTGATGCTGCAACATTAACGGGGGCGGCGTTGGTTGCTGTTGGTCAAGAATACAATGCGTTGTTTGCACTAGATAAAGAGCTAGCGCGTGAGGTTGAAGGTTTTGCATCTCAAGAAATGGAAGCAGCTTGGCCATTACCACTTGAAAAGTGGCACCAACAAAACTGCCCATCACCTTATGCTGATACGGCTAACAGCCGAGCGCAAAAAGGGGGCGGCTATGGTGGTGCGTCAAATGCTGCAGGCTTTTTATCACGCTTTGTGCCAAACGATGGCCAAGGTTGGGTACACATTGATTTAGCTGCTGCTTTTAACATGGGTAGCACGAGCCAATGGGCTGCAGGCGCAACAACACAAGGTATGCGCACGGTTGCTCGTACGTTGCTAGAAAAAGCATAATATTAACTAAGTTAGGCTTTTTATATTAAAATTAGGCACCGTTTGGTGCCTTTTTTGATCTACAAGCAAGCAATTTTATTTAATTTACGGTAAAATCCATCGCCAATACCTGTTTGAGTGGCTAAGTTGGTTTTACTCTAAACTACGCTCAAATATAATATCCACCACTGGGGTTTCTAACTATGTCAGATAAGTGCTATATCACAGCTCAACAGTTACTTGAAGATTCATTCCGCGTAGCGGCACAAGTATACAAAGACGGCTTTCGTCCTGATTTTATTATAGGTATTTGGCGAGGTGGTGCACCAATTGGTATTGCTGTGCAAGAATATTACGATTACAAAGGTATTGAAACTGACCACATTGCAGTGCGTACATCGTCTTATTACGGTATTGGCCAGCAATCAAAAGAAATTAAAGTACATGGTTTACATTACATTGTAGAAAACGCTAATGCGGGTGATTCTCTGCTTATTGTTGATGATGTATTTGACTCAGGGCGCAGTATTGTTGCACTGAAAGAAAAGCTTTCAGAACTAATGCGCTTAAATTTACCGCGCGATATTCGAATTGCTTGCCCATACTACAAACCAAAAAATTCAAAAGTAGATACCGTGCCTGATTACTACATTCATGAGTCGGAAGAATGGTTAGTATTCCCGCATGAATTGTCGGGTTTAACACCAGATGAAATTATTGAAGGTAAATCTGACTTAGTGAAAATTCACGATATTTTGTTAGAAGACTAATACAACGAGTGCATCAAATGCATATTTAGCCTTAAGAACGTGTTATTTGTTTTTAGGGCAATAAAAAAGGCCTTAATTGGCCTTTTTTTGTGAGCTTAAAGTTGTGCAAAGCTGTCTACATATTCACTAAGCATTGGAATATCGACCGCTTGTAAACCAGTAGTGCTTCTTTGCACTAGGCCTTTTTCTACTAACTCTGTTACAACACGCCTGTAAGCTCGCTCAGTGGTTGCAAAACGTTCTGCCTCTGCATTTACCGTTGGGTAGGCTCTAAGTAGTGTAGGGTTGTTATTCTCGGCTCTCAGCAGGCAATCTTTAGCTATATTGTAGCTAAGTGGTAGTAATAACTTATCTAAGTTGATTTTTTGATTTTCTTGAAACTTAGCAGCAATAGTTTGTGCTGTGTATAAACTTAGCTCTGGTTTTTCGAGCAATAATGCACGCCAATGCCTTAATTCAATCAGGTTGTAAGTCACATCACTAAAACACGTTACCGTATAAATACACGGATTGTTGTTAAGTGCTTCTATTTCACCTATCAGGGTATTATTACAATCCAGTTGTCCTAGCAGCAGGCGTCGTCCGTTTCCTACGTCATAACTAAATGACACAGTGCCGCTGCGCACAAGCACAAGCTTGCTTAAAGGCTGATCTTGATGGATCAGCACTTCTTTTTTTGATTGTTGATAACTACTACCTGCAAAGGTTAATAGCTGTTCAACAAGATAACTAGAAAAATGGTATTGAAACATCAATATGCTCTTCGGACATTTGTCCTATTTATTATGTTTTAATGACGGTAGCATTAACACATTAAGAATTTACGCTAACTTGCTACTAATACTTTTAGCTTTGCTATGGGTATTATTTTACCTTCATTTCCCGTGTAATGATTTAAGAATTTGTTGGTTTTTTTGCCGGCAAACTTTTTCAGGTTTTTAAGCAAGTTAGCTTTTTATTTACGTATGTCACTTCGCTTAATTATTAATATAAGAGAGCTACTCTCTTACTAGCCAATTATTTTTCAAAATCTAAATAACGCTCATAATTAAGCAAAGTGCTATTACTTTGCAATACTTACAACTGTAATAAGTTAGCATTAGTGTAATGCTAACCCAAAGGTTAGGAGAGAACAATTGAGTTGGGAATATTTAGGCTATATTGCGTCAGCTTTATTGGTTGCATCACTCACTATGACCGATGTAGTAAAGCTTCGTTGGTACAACATGTTAGGGTGTATTGTGTTTACGGCTTACGGTGTAGCCATTGGTGCTGTTCCCGTTGTTTTTACCAACGCGTTACTGGCATTGGTTAACTTGTATCACATTATAAAATTATACCGTCAGCCAAAAGCTGTTCAGCCAGAGGCACAGCAGCCAAAAAGCTAAATGATATGGTTTGTATAAAAAAAGGGTTAACTTGCGTTAACCTTTTTTTGTTTATTTAGTATCACTCTCTTTTTTATCGAATCGCTTCATACCGGCAATCCATGTTTGTAGCACCTGGGTTTTGTATATATCTTCAACGGGTACTTTAAAGTAATCTTTATCCACTAAAATAAAGTCGGCCCATTTACCTTGCTCTAAGCTCCCTATTTTAAACTCTTGATGCGCAGCATAAGCACCGCCCAGTGTAAATGCACGTAGTGCATCTTCGCGGCTTAGTACTTCGCTTGGACGCCAGCCGTTTTCAGGCAGTTTGTTATGATCCATTCGCGTTATTGCTGAATATAAACCATCAAACGGGTTTGCAAGCTCTACAGGGTAGTCAGAACCCGCAGCAACCACTGAACCTTGTTGTAAAAATGTTTGCCATGCGTATGCAAAGCTAAGTTGCTTCTCAGTTAGGCGTTGCTCTGCCATATGCATGTCAGACGTAGCATGAACAGGTTGCATTGATGGAATAATTTTTAGTGCTTTAAATCGAGGAATATCGTCTGGCGTTACTATTTGCGCGTGCTCTATACGGTTGCGCAGTAAAATACCGCCTGTTTTTTTAAATACATTTTCGTAGGCGTCTAAAACCACACGATTGGCCTTGTCACCAATGGCATGGGTGTTGGCGGTAAAACCGTTTTTAAAGCTTTGCGTAAATAAAGCTTCGAGTTTTTCTTGGGTTTCAAGCATCAAACCATGATGTCCAGCACGGTCGGCATAATCTTCAATAAGCGCTGCGCCACGCGAGCCTAATGCACCATCGGCATAGACTTTTACACTACGAATTTCCATAAAGTCGTAGTTATCGTGATATGGCCCGGCTTTTAGCATAGCCGGTAAGTCTGGGCTAGCACCGCTTAGCATTGCCACAATACGTAAAGGTAAATTGCCTTGTTCACCGCGCTCTTTGTACACTTCCCATGTGGCTTTATCTATCCCAGCATCGTGAGTAGAGGTAATACCTAAACTTAATAAATGCTTACCTGCGGCATCGAGTGAGTTGCTAATATCTTGTTTTGAAGGGGCAGGCATGTGCTGAACAATTAACGATTCAGCTTTATCAACAAAAATACCGGTAGGGTTACCAAATTCATCTTTAATTACCTCACCGCCTTTTGGCGATTTTGTGTCGGCGTTAATGCCTGCAAGTTCAAGCGCTTTTGAGTTAACCCAAATTGCATGGCTATCAACACGAGATAGAACAACCGGACGATCGCTTACCACTTTGTCTAAATCTTTAGCGCTAGGGAAGCGTGTATCTGGCCATAACTCTTGGTTCCAGCCACGGCCGATGATCCAACCTTGTTTGCCTTGCGCAAATTGCTTTAATTTATTTGTAACGTCATCAATCGACTTAGCACCACGTACATCTAACTGCGATAAGTTATCGCCTAGTCCAATAATATGGCCATGGGCATCAATTAAGCCGGGTAGTAATGTGTTGCCTTTCGCGTCTATTAGCTTGGCATCTGGAAAGCTTTCTTTGAGTGTGTCGCCGCCTACTTTAACAACCTTGCCATCTTTTATAACCAAAGTGCTAAATTGTTGAAGCTCGCCTTTTTGCATTTTGCCTTTATAAAGCGGAGTATAACCATTGGCATTATAAATAACTTTGGTTTGCGCAATCGCACAGCTAGGCCCTGCACAGAGACTGGCAAGTATAAGTGGTTTAAGTAATTTTTTGAGTAACATAGTGCACTGATTTGTTATTTTTAGTGCAATAACACTAGCAAACCCTTTTTTAGAATACCAATAGGATGCGATAAGCTCGTAAAATAGACAGTTAAAGCTAAGCTAGCTGCTTAGCCATTAAATTAATTGCCTAAAACGTTAGGTTAAAAAGGTTAATTAAATTTGGGCTACTTGCTGGCATATAAATGGTATTCGCTCAGTGTTAGCCGACCGTCTTTATCTTGGTCGTAACTTACAAATTTAGACCACAAGGCTGGGTCTATTGAGGCTTCAGAGCGAGATAAAAATCCGTCTTTATTTCTATCTATTTTTTTAAATTGGTTATTAATGCTGTCACTGATGGCAAAACTTGATGCGCTAAATACAGGTAGAGCGCATAAAATAAAAAAGTGTATGGGATTCATTAAAATACTCAGTAAAGATTGTTAGTAAGGTAATTTTTAAATTCAATTAATGAAATTTGTTTGTCTTGGTTTTTATCCCACATTATAAACGTGCTAAGTAACTGGGGCTGGCGTTCTAGTTCGTTATGAGTAAGGTAACCGTTTTTATCTGTATCGAGGTGATCAAAGCGCTGTTTTACATCAAGTGCAGAAGCATTAAAACTTAAAAGCAACGCTATGGTGGTTACAAAGTAACGTATCTTCATGGTAGTCCTTCCAAAAGGGTAATTAAGTTGTATTGAATAATGAGGTATTACGCTTAATTAGATAAAGCACTTGCCATAATTTAACTCCCAACATTAAATCCTTTTACACATTCCCTCAGGGATTATGGCAAATGCTTTAGTACACTTTACAAGTTAAAAGCTTAAGCAAAACTTAATCTGTTAAGGCTTAAAGTTCTCAAACTCAGCTTTAGAGATCATCTCGTTGTTGTCTTCGTCTAAATCGGTAAACTGTCTAAGTAGCTCTTTATCTTGCTTAGCTTCAACAAACGAGATACTTCCGTCCATGTTTGTATCTAAGTGTGCAAATCGCACGGCCGAAGGAGAAGCTAATACCGTTGCACTGATAGCTAAAAATAATAATAAAAAAGCAGCAATAAGTTGTTTCATAATTTCATTCCTTTTGAAGATAATTTATTGAATAAATTTACTAAATTCATTTAGCGACAACTGACCATTTTGGTCTGTGTCTATTTGTGCAAAGTTTTCCTTAAGCACGGCGTCCATTTTTGCCTCGACTTTGCTTAACAGGCCGTTGCTGTCCTTATCTAGTTCATTAAACGTAGCGTCAACGTCCATAGCGTATGCGCCTGTATTCACTAAACCCAACGCAAGTAATGTTGAAAAAACCAAAGTATTAATGTTCATGTGTATTTCCCTATTAAATTTATTTATTACACCCATTACAAAAAGGGTGCCAAATTTTATTTTTATTTACTATCAATGAGTTGTGTTTTTTAGTTTGGGTTTGTATGTAAAAATTACACTGACTGTATGTAATTTTGTGTAAATACAGCAACAGGGTTGAAGGTATTTTTTGTGATCTTAGTTAAATCAATCAGTTGTGCTGTTGCTGTTTAGCAACATTATGGCGATTTAAAATGAATATGGTTCAGCATGTGTATAGGCGGTATTGATAATAATAGACGCGTTATTTACTTACAGAGTTTACTGCAATGGCTGCAACGTTTGCTAAACATTACAATGCAATGCTTAATTGGCGCCCTAATTTAATAGGGCAGTTTGCTTTAAGCATGCTGCTGTCGTTATTGCCACTGTCTATTGTGGTTATTGTTTTTTTAAATGCGTTAAATAAACAGCTAGCAACCACCCAGCAAATTGTGAGTAATCATTACCAGCTCACAAAATCGTTCGCTAATTTAAAGCAAGACCTTAATAGCCTTGAGCGCGCAACAAGGCAAAATTGGGTGTTAAAAAGTGATGCGCTCAACACCCTCATTGTTGATAAATGGCAATCGTCTGTGCAGAGCATAAATGAACTCAAACACATTAATGCAAACCCAGACTACATAAACCAATGGACACAGCTTTTAACTATTTTGCAAACAGCACAACACCAGCTCGTTGAGAAAAAACAGCAAAAAGCAGAGCTCTTCTTACCCATAAGCGAGTCAATTACAGAGCTCACAGTGTGGCTCAAAAATAAAAACGAAGCGCAAATAACCCATAACCAAAACGAGCTAGCCAGCCTACAAGCGTCGTTTATAAATTGGCTAGTGGCACTTATTCCTCTTACTTTATTGGTTGGCGGCGGCTTTTTATGGCGTATAAGTTTGCGCTTAAAAAGGCTTACTAGGGTTATTGATAAGCTCGGGCAGGGTGATTGGCAGCAAAAAATAGCCGTAAAAGGCTCGTCAGAGTTAGTCGAACTCGGAGAAAAACTACAGTGGGTACAAACTCAGCTGTATATGCTTGAACAACAAAAGGATACGTTTTTACGCCACGTAACGCACGAACTTAAAACACCACTTGCCTCTATGGTTGAAGGAACCGATTTACTCACCGATGAAATTGTTGGCCCTATTAATAACGAACAAAAAGCGGTGCTTTCCCTTATAACTCAATCTACGGTGCGCCTTCGCATGATGATAGATAGCCTACTGAGTTATAACGCTATTAGAGCAACAATAAACAGCTCAAGCGAGGTTAATATTGATCATTTAATTAAAAAAATTAATGGTCATTTTGAGTATCGTTTAACGGCTCGAAAGCAGCGTATTCATTGGCAAAACTCTGTTTCAAGCACTGTCCTTGCGCTTCCTAATGAACTAATAGAAATGATGCTAATTCAGTTAATTTCAAACAGCTTAAAATTTTCTGATGATAACCAAGGTGTGATTGTAAATTTAAAATGCGAGCAAAATCAGCTGTGTTTGGAGGTGGCCGATAACGGCTGTGGCATTAAAGAGCACGAAATAAAGCATATTTTTAGTGCGTTTTATCAAGGTAAACATGAGCAAAGCATTACCTTACAAGGCAGTGGTTTGGGCCTAACAATAGTAAAAGAGACGGTTGAGCAGCTACAAGGCACATTAAGTGTTGAGAAAAATAAACCACACGGTTGCCGTTTTTTAATAAAAATACCAATCAGTAAAAATTTAGGAGTTAATTAACAATGCGCATACTCACTATTTTATGTGTGCTTGCAGGTAGCCTAATTGTATCGGGTTGTGAGCTTAATGATGGCACGCAAGCGCTGGGCGATACTAAAATATCAAATACTAAAAATGTATCTCCTAGCCCCAAGCCAACGCCTAAATTAGCCCCTGTTTACCCCTCTGCTGAGCGGGTTATAGCGCTGCATGCAAATCAATGCGGCGGTTTTACATTGCCACCAACAAAGCGGTCATTTAAAGGTGAAAATGAGCTAAAAGCATTTTTTAAATTTATGTGCTTAAACGTAAGTATCGACCCAAATACAGTAATGACCAAGTTACTTAAACTCGACCTAGCCTATTTTTGGCCTGATGATATAAAGCAGTACTTATGGCTGCAAAAACAGCAAATCACCTTACAAATAAACGCGCAAAAAGAGCAGCAAGCACTTAATAACCAAATGCAGAAAACCCTGTCGTCGCTGGCAGATATAGAGCAGCAGCTATTACTTCGCGAAGACACTAAGGAGCAGTAACCATGACCACAAATAGCCCGCACCAAGCAAAAGTGTTATTAGTTGACGACGATGCAAGTTTATTAAAGTTACTTGCTATTCGTATTGAATCAAAAGGCTATCAAGTAACAACTTGTGAAAGTGGCTTAGCAGCACTACAAATTTTAAAAAGCCACGTGTTTGATGCCGTCATTACCGACTTACGAATGGATGAAATGGACGGCATGGCGCTGCATCGTCAACTGCAAAGTCGATACCCTGCATTACCAGTAATTATGATGACGGCGCATGGCTCTATTCCTGATGCGGTTGAAGCCACCAAACAAGGTATTTTTGCTTTTATTACTAAACCGGTCGATAAAGACGAGCTATTCGATAGCCTTGCAAATGCAATAGATATTCACGGTGTAAATACCGATGAAGCCCCATCAAAAAGTAATATAGTAACGCGCAGTGGTGCCATGTTGCACTTGCTTGAACAAGTTAAGTTACTTGGGCCTACTCAAGTTAATGTGCTTATTTCGGGGGCCAGTGGAACGGGTAAGGAGTTACTAGCGCAAGCTATTCACCAGCATAGCCAAGTCAGTAACGGACCCTTTGTGGCCATAAATTGTGGTGCTGTACCAGGGGAACTTTTAGAGTCTGAATTATTTGGCCACAAAAAAGGAGCGTTTACTGGTGCTGTAAAAGATCACCAAGGTTTATTTCAGCAAGCGCAGGGCGGTACATTATTTTTAGATGAAATTGGCGATATGCCCCTTAACTTACAAGTAAAGCTACTGCGTGTGCTACAAGAAAAAACCATTCGCCCAGTGGGCTTTCAAGAAGAGATCCCAATTGATGTGCGTATTGTATCGGCAACTCACAAAAACTTACCCGAAGCCATTAAAAACCAACAGTTTAGAGAAGATTTATACTACCGCCTAAATGTGGTTAATTTAAAATTACCACTACTGTGTGAACGCCGTGAAGACATAAGCCTACTAGCCCAATACTTTAGCGCAAGTATCGCTAAACGCATGAACCAAAATGAAAAACACTTTGCCAATGATGCTATGCACGCATTGGTACGTTATGATTGGCCGGGAAATATTCGTCAGTTACAAAACGTTGTTGAACAAGTGGTAGCCTTAACACCGGGCGAGGTTATTTCAGCGCATTTAGTGTTAGCCGCACTCGATAGTAACGAAAAAAGCGTAGAGCCACTCTCATTAAACGACGCTAAAAAAGAATTTGAACGTGATTACGTTATTAATACACTAAAAATGGCCGGCGGCAACGTAGCAGAAGGCGCCAAGCTTGCTAAGCGTAATCGTTCAGACTTTTATAAACTCATTAAAAAACATAATATTGACGTTGATACTTTGGCGTAAAAAATTAAAGGAATCCTCATGCAGTTATTTATGGTGTATTTAGGCGGGCGAATTCAAGGCTGCCACATAGAAATGCACGACATTCGCTTTGTAGTTGGGCAAAACATAGAGCAAACCTACACCAAATTAAAAAGCCAATGGGTTGGCGACAAAAACAGCGTACACATGGATAGTTTTATGGCTGTTAACAATATTGATGGCTACAAAGTAGAAGTGGTAGAAGGTTATGTTGAACAAAATAAACAGCTTTATTTTGTAAACTTAGGCGCTTACAGAAGCGACTCAATGGCAGAGCAACACGACTTTGCATTATATGTAGCAAGCAGTAGTGAAGAGGCAAAGCAGCGAGCTAAACATGATTTATTAGCAGGCATGAGCCATATTCATAAAGACGACTTACACGACGTAGACGATTGCTTTGCAATTGATTTACTCGACAGCCAATTAACAATAAAACTTAGCCCAAGTGGGCTTTCACAACCTATAAAACCGGATTGGTTTGGTTACCATGTTTTATAAGTTAAGTAATCTGAACACTGAATAATAAAGCTATCTTAAGCCGCTATTTTTCTTGCTCGTTTTGCTCATTTTTTTCACTGTTTGATGCCAGCTTAAAAGCCACAATAACTAAGCCAAACATAGCAAACGGCAAGGCTGCTAACATATACTCAACCATGTTGCTGTCTTGAAAGTTAGCTTGCAATAAAAAGTGCCCCGCCACACACATAACAATAACGACGAGTAAAATTGGCAGCAGCATGAGCTCTTTTTTTGATGAATGATTTTTCATTGAATAACAGCTTAAACAAAAAATGATGCGCTATTGTAATGAGCTTACATATGCTTGGCAAACCACAACGCTTTTAATGATATGATTGCTATAAATGAAGTTTGTAAATTAGTGTGGAAACAACGTGAAAAGTAGCTTAAAAAACGTTTACCTAGTCGGTGGAGCAGTACGCGATAAACTGCTAAACATTGCATCAAAAGATAACGATTATGTGGTTATTGGCGAAACGCCCAGTACCATGGAATCGCTTGGCTTTTTACCAATAGGTAGCGACTTTCCTGTTTATTTGCACCCAAAAACAAAAGAAGAATACGCACTAGGGCGTACCGAACGAAAAAGCGGCAAAGGTTATACCGGTTTTGTGGTAGACGCCAGCCCAAGCGTAACACTAGAAGAAGACCTCGCAAGGCGCGACTTAACCATAAACTCTATGGCACTTGACGAAAACGGTAAAATTATTGACCCTTTTAATGGCCAACACGATTTACAAAACAAAATACTTCGCCACACCACACACGCCTTTGTAGAAGACCCTGTGCGAGTGCTGCGTATTGCACGGTTTTTAGCGCGTTATGGCAGCGATTGGCAAATTCATCCCAGCACTTATGCGTTAATGCGAGAGCTTAAAAATAAAGGCGAGCTTAACCATTTAGTGCCTGAACGGGTATGGTTAGAAACCGAAAAAGCGCTTAGCGAAAAACACCCCGAGCTTTACTTTCAAGCATTAGATGGGCTGGGCATTTTTCCTGAAATAGAACAAATGAAAAACGTACCACAACCTGCCAATCATCACCCTGAAGGCGATGTATTTGTGCATACAATGTTGGTGCTTAGGCGTGCGGCCGACTTAAATTTTAATTTAGAAACCCGCTTTGCTGCGCTTACCCACGATTTTGGCAAAGCCCTTAGCTATAAAATACGCGGCAATTTACGCGGTCACGAACGCGAAGGTGTAGCGGTAGTAGAGTCATTTTGTAATCGTTTAAAAGTGCCTAATCGTTTTCGTGATATTGGCGTATTGACCAGCGATAACCACACTTTATGCCATACGATTGATCAGCTTAGGCCGCAAACTATTCATAAATTAATTGTCACTAATTTAAATGGTTTGGTGCACCCTGAACGCTTTTTAGCATTTACTCAAGCCTGCCAGTGTGACGCGCAAGGTCGCGGAGAAACACTGGTTAATAAGCCTTACCCGCAGGCAATTAAGTTGCGCGCCATTCATAGTAAATTACAGCAAATGGATAAAAAGCACATAGTGCAAGAGGCGCTTAAAAGTGGCAAAAAAGGCCCAGAAATAGGCGAGGCAGTAAAGCTGGCAGAAATAAACTGTATCAAAGCGTTTTTAAGTGATGAGCCAAGTACAACAAGCTAACTAGTTTAAATTAAGTCAAGTATTGAGATACGCCTTGCACCTCAAGGCGCGGTACTTTTAAAGGTCGTTTATTTGCGTATGCTGTGGTTTATTTGCCTCTGGCTCAGCGTTTTTATCAGATTTATATAAACTAAAAATAAAGTCGAGCTCTTCTCGTTCAAGTGATGGGGTCACGGCAAATCCTACTGCTTAATGCGTTAATATAGCCCCAGAGTATGTGAACGCGACTGAATTAAAAGTGAATAGTCACAAAGGAAGGCGACTGTTTATTTCCTCACTGTTTATTAGCACATTACTTTTCTTTCTAATATTACTGATCTCTACCATTTTGGGGTATTTCTACATTTAGAATATTTAAATGCTACATAACTAACTGTTTACATGCGCTTATTAGCTGGTTACATTAAATTTATTGTAATATTTGGACATGTGTCGGTTTATAAAGCGACACATGTCGGATACAAAGTTGTTAGCCTTCTTGAGGGTACTGTGGATTTAATAGCACTATTTTTAATTTTGGCACTTCTAATATTTGCCGCACGCAAGTTTGAATCCGTGATACCAGTAGAGTTTTGGGATAAGTCGGCTCGGACGTTTATCGACAACGGAGATACTGTTTTAGTGCGTCCAAATTCATATTCACGTTTCTATAAAGCTAGTGGTAAGTTAGTAACAAAATCGGATATTAAGAAAGTCCAAAAGGCTGGATGCGTTAGTCTTTTTACTAGTTCGAATAATGTTATAGATATCACAATGCACCCTAGTAATAGAGACTCAGTATTTGATTCAGCTAAGAGGTTATTTAAAGATGCAAAAGTTGTCGAAATTGACATCGAAGGCTAACAAATACATCAACCGGATTTTGGCAAGAGCGGCCAGAACCGGTTATGTAAAGTGTTAACTGCCAAAAGGAATTCAGTATATGGAAATATTTCACGCCACAATAGAAGATGCAGAAAGTTTACTAGAGCTCCAACGCGTTGCGTATCAATCAGAAGCTGAACTGCATAATGACTTTAATATCCCGCCTTTAACTCAAACGCTTGATGATCTGAAAGCAGACTTTGAGAAGAAAACCATTTTGAAAGTTGTTGATAACGGTAAGTTATTGGCAAGCGGTCAAGCTCGCTTAGAAGCTGGTAGTTGTCATATTGGACGCATGGCGGTATGGCCTGACCTACATGGCAAGGGTGTTGGATCTAAGTTGCTTTCTTCACTTGAAATTGTATTTCCAGAAGCTAATCGTGTCGAGCTTTTTACTGGGGAGTTTAGTGCTCGTAATTTAGCGATGTACAAACGTCGTGGTTATTCTGAGTTTAAAACGGCAAAGTTGGGTAAAACGAGAGTTGTATTCTTAGAACGTAAACTAAAAAGCAGTTAACAAGGGTTAAATATTAGCGGGCTGTTCACTTCATTTAAGCCAACCATTTTAAGTCGACTTTGATGGTCTTACATATAAAGAGGAGTACTTACAATGGTTCGTCAATCACGTAAATTTAAAATATTTGCTGCAATAATTACCATCCCATTATTTGCGGTATTTTTATTTGGGTACAACTTTATTATCTTTATGTATGCTGATGGGTTAAGCAACATTAAGCACTACTTCTTACTTGGTTTAGGTTTTATTGGTATTCTTTTGTGGGCAAAAATGTCCGTGAATATGATTAAAGACATAAGATTGATTAAAGTGTAATTTACATAAAAATATATCAGTCTTAATTATGCTAGGAAGCACGTGTATTTCTTTTACCGCTTTATTCAGTGCGGTCAATTCTAAATCAATAAAAATTCAGTTTACTTTGTTTGCCTATGTGGTTGTTAAACGAGTTGCATAAGGCAAAAACATTTAGATGCGCTACATAGTAATCTCATAGTGTGATCTCATCGCAGTCAGGTCCATTGTTAGAGTAATATCGTAGAACCTAAAACTTACTTGAAGTAAATCTATAGCTGCATCTTCGCATTATTAAATAGGCCCAACATTTTTTGGGCTTATGATGCACAGGCCTATTATATTAAAAGCGCCTAATTTGTTGCTATTAGTTTTTGCTTAATGCATTTTCATCGGCTCTTGAGTCAGAATGTTTACCTCAAGGTAAATACTTGCTCAACAGAAACAGAAAAATGAGCCGCTATTTTTAGTGCAATAACCACCGACGGTGTAAAACGCCCGGTTTCTACTGTGCTAATGGTTTTTCTAGAAACGCCTATGGCATCTGCCAACTCTTGCTGAGATATTTTATGTTGTAACCGAAGTTTGTGAATATGATTATCTAAATCTTCATTCATAAAGCTCTTCCTTGCCAAGTTTCCACAAAATCAATGCGCCATGTGTAGCAGCTGCTAAGCAAAGCAATATTTGAAGTGCATCTGTGGGATTGAAAGGGGCTATTAATTCCACAAACCACTTACTGTCGCCACTATAAGCGAGAAATGCTCCGCCAATTACCATAATATGACAAATAGCGCGAAGGCTGAGCGAACTAACATAATCCACATACTCGTCGTTAAATTTATATGTCCAGAAACCAAGTTTTGATATGTGCTTAGCAAACTTCATCGATTTAGTACCTAACACAAGAAAATAGATAAAACTCGCAAATAAAGTTAAATCTACTAGTAAATATATAACTGAATCGGTTTTGCTGATTACTGTTGAAAGCAGCTCTGCTAACAAGAAAAACGCTAGAGTAATACTGGTTTTTCCAGTAATTGTTAAATATTGCTGTTCTTGTTCTGGTAGTACTGATATTGATTTTGCCATTTGTTGTATATCCCTTTTTAGTGGCGACCCAATAATGTCGCGTTTTGTTTACTCCACTTAAGGTTTCATGTGATACCTAAATACACCATATGTAACCCCTAGGTATCAATGATACCCAAAGGTTACATAAAGGCAACCTTTTTTATTTTTTAATTCGCGTTAAGTGAGTACTGAGCCTGTACTAATCTAATACTTGGATAAAAATGAGAAAGAAAATTTAAAAAACAAGAGAGAAAATAAATTAAAAATATATTTTAAAAACAATGATTTAATTTATTTTTGCTAAGTTTGATTAACAAGTTGAACCAAAGTAGGAACTCAGATATGGTTGTTTTATTAATAAAATAAATTTAAACGAGTTAACCTAAAAGGGGCCTATAGTTACCTATGATCGAGAGCGCGGAGGAATTTAAAAGATTAAGAGAAAGCAATATTCCAGAGGAGTATTGTCGCGCTGCTCATGAAGGAGCCGACATTCAAGTATGGAAATGTGTGCTAGAAAAATACCCAGATATGGCATTTTGGGTGGCACAAAATAAGGCTGTTCCAATCGAAGTTCTCGAAGTGTTATCAAAGCACCCTGATCCAAAAGTTAGAGATATGGTTGCAAGAAAAAGAAAAATAACAGAATCTTTAATGCTAGCCTTTGCGACTGACAGTGACCCGTCAGTAAGAAACGCACTGGTAAATAATGGCAAGGTTACCGAGCGAGTTTTAAAAATATTAGTTAATGATTCGTGGCAAACCGTAAGTGAGCGTGCAGCTGAAAAACTACTAGCTCTAACAAAGTCATAATTTTTAGCGGGGTTAACAAGGAAGGTATGCGTTCAATTCAATTTTTAGGTTTATTGACATCAATAGTGTCATTTTTGTGTTTGTTTTGGGCTTTAGCTCCGCTTTCGCCTGACAGTAGCGCTTCAGTAGAAGGTGCTATTGGCTTGTTTTTAATGTTTTTTGTAGCACCACTTTTTGGTTTTTCAGCCTTGTTGTTAATTCCTTCATCTATCGCACTATTTAATGCTAAGTTAAGAGCGAACACTTATTTTTATGGTAAGTTTTGGTACGGTGTATGGGGCATTAATAGTTTGATATCTATAGGGTATGTGTTTGTAATTTTATATATTGGTTATATTTACTTAACTGTAAAAGTTAGCAACTAGTACTGTAATTAAACTTCAGTGAAATAACGTTTTACGCTCACTTTAATCCACCATTAAATTGGTATAGCTATGTCGTCAGGAGGCTCGGGAAAACATGGACGAACTTTTTAGAAAATATGCGGCGGCTTTTGATGCATTCAACCCACAAGCAATAGCTAACCTTTACCGTTTACCTTGCGCTATTGCAGACGGCGACGGTGTACAAACATTTACAGATAAAGATGCTCTCGTTAAAAAGTTTACTTTTAATTGTGAAACTATGCGCAGTTTAGGTTACCAGAATACTGAATTTAACGTGCTTGAAAAACAGCAACTGGGTAAAGATAAAACCGCTGTTACCATTGGGTGGCGGCTTTATAATAAAGGCTCAAATATAGATTTTCGTACACTTTATATTTGCCACCAAATCGATAACTCATGGTTCATATTTAGCGCTAATGTTTACTAAGGTAGTTTCGGTAATGGCTGCTAGTTTGTTAACAAACACATTTTTTGTTCGTTGGGGTGTATACGCTTATGAAAGTTTTACTCTTGTGTTGAACGTTACCGAGCACGTTGTTGATTATTTAAATACCACTACTTATGAAGCATGAGCTCTGGGTAGAAAGTAATAATGAGCAAACATTTTGTTTGTCTGGTCCACAAGGAGATGAGGTTCGAGCTCTTCTAGGAACTGAGGCTAAACTTATTTGAATTTGTGAAGCTTCATCTCATTTTGAGGCAATGACCAAGTATTACAAATATATGGGGTGGGGAGAGTACAATACTGAATTCCCTGAATACGACAAAAAAACATATGCAGAGCCTGGGTGGACATGATTTCACTTAATAAGCAGCTAATTTTTCCCGCCAATTACACTTATTTGTTTCTTGCATTTAATTAGAACTTTCAGCTAGCCCCATTAGGTAAGGCTAAAAACGACTTAAAACTAAATAATTTTCAACTAATTTGCTAACGGCAAACTTACTGTAAAAGTGACCCCATTATGTTGTGTATTATTTTGCGCAGTTACACTGCCTTTATGGTAATCGCACACCAGCCTTACAATATAAAGCCCTAAGCCTAAATGCGGTTGTTGCTGCATGTGCTGGCTGCGCACCGACACCATAGAGTCAAATATGTGCTCGCTTAGCCCTTCGGGTAATAATGGGCCTGTATTACTTACGCTTAGAACTGCTTGTGAATCTTTGCTTTGTAACGTTACGTTAATCGCGGTATTAGCTTGGCTAAACTCTAGTGCGTTATTAATGAGCTTATCAAGCAGCTGCGCTATAAACTCAGGTGCGCCTTGCATAGGTAATTTGTTTTGGCATACATCAAGCGTAAATAACTGGTTTGGGTAAGTAAGCTGATAGCCTTGCATGCAACCATTTATTACTTTTTGTAAATCAAAAGGCTCAGGCTCGTTACTTTGAATACTTTGCTCAAGGCGAGTAGCTTCACTCATGGTGGTAATTATTTTACCTAAGCGCTCTACGCCTTCACTGGCGCGATCGAGGTATTTTTGGCTAAGCTCGGTTTGTTCCAAACTTTGTAAGTTTTCAAGGGATGATCGTACCACGGCAACAGGCGTGCGTAGTTCGTGAGATAAACGCGACGACATGTTTTCTAAATAGTCGGTATAGCCGCCCAATCGGCTCACAATATTTGCAAAGCTACGCGACAGGTCGCCAATTTCATCATTAGAATCACTGTAACTAATACTGCCGGTAACACGCCCTTGTGCATCTATTGCTTGCTCTGCGGTATCGCGAAGGCGCCTAATACGGCTCGATATTCGTGATGCAAAAAAGAATAAAGTCACGGTACCAATCAGCATAACGGCTAAAATAACGTTAAATAACTTTTCGAGCGATTTATTACGAAGCGTACGCACACCATTTGTCGTTTCTTCAGCTATTACTGCACCAATGACTTTGTCTTCAATCCAAATAGGGTAGGCGGCAGATAAAATAACGGCTTTGCTATCGGGGGTGAGCCGCCAAGACGATGCAGGTTGGCCTTTTAATGCATTAGCTAAATGACTGCCTTGCATAGATGCTACGTCGTGTAGGGTATCTATAAATTCGTTTTCAGGTCGGGTTAAAATTTTATAATAAAGTGGGTGCAAATAGGTTTGCTCAAAGCGTTGCCAAGCATTTTTGGGTGGCTGATTTTTAAGACCATCGGCCCATACTCCATCAGCGTTTTGAATCGTGCCCGATTGCGCAAGTACGCGGTGATGATTGTCTACAACCCATATACGGCTGCCACTGTGGCCCATCCCTTTTAAAATGCGGCTAATTTCTGGTGAAGGCACAAGCACTGAGCCTAAATCGCTTGGGTTATTTAAATTAGAGGTCGACATAACGTTAGCGTTAGGTAATTTGCTTAAGCTATCGGTATCTACAATAGCAAAACCCAGTTTGTTTCCTAGCATGGCTAACGGAAAGCGCAGTTCAACGGTGTAGCCCTTTTGGGTGCGTTTAAAATAGCCCTGAATTTTTGTAAATGGTGCTTTGGTGTCTGCATTAAATGCATTAACCCAGCCGTCTTGCCTTGGGGCGATGATATAGGTATTAAATTGGCCATCAGGGGCTTTTAAACCAATTTTTAAATGGTCGTTATTAGTAATGCTTAAGCTGTTTTTAGCACGATAAATAAGTGTGTTGTCGGTAACATTAAAAACGGCATATAAGTAGTTATCAAATTTACCTACCATGTGGTCGAACGATAAATCGCTGGCTTGGTGATCTTTATTAGTTTTTTGTAAATAGCGTTTATCGTAATGCCAAAATAACGGTTCGTAGGGTTCCCAGTCGGTTAGTTTGCCATCGAGCTGAATAGGGTTTTTTAAGTTATAGGCGTATAAATCGCGGCCTTTTATTACTTGGTCTAAAAAGTTGGTTTGCTCGTCAAATAAAGCAGGGCGTTCGTGCAGAGCAGTGGCAAGTGCACGCGTTGTGCCTACGAGTGTTTTTTCTTGGCCTTGGCGTAAAAACTTTTCCATTTCCCATACGTACTCGTAGCCTAGCCACGGCAGTAAAAATAAAAAACAAGAAAGCACAATAAACTTACTACGTAGGCCAAATCGAAGCATTAATGCTGCTCCCACCTATAACCCATACCATATACGGTATCGATACAATCAAATTGTGAGTCGAGGGCTATAAACTTTTTACGAATGCGTTTTACATGAGAGGTGATGGTGCTGTCGTCCACATATATTTTTGCATCGCTCATTAAATCGTTACGGCTTTTTACATGGCCTGGTCGCTGCGCAAGTGAATGCAGCATCCAAAATTCGGTCACGGTTAAATCCACTAATTGCTGTTGCCAAAAAACCTGCATGCGCTGTGTGTCGAGTGTTAACTGCCCGCGTGTTATAAGTGCATTGGCATCGGCGGGGTGTTCAAGGGCTTCCATTCTGCGAAATAATGCACCTATTCGTGCTGCTAAGTGTGCCAAGCTAATGTCTTTTGTTAAGTAGTCGTCAGCGCCCATACGTAGGCCGCAAACTGTGTCTATTTCGCTATCGCGTGCGGTTAAAAAAATAATAGGGAGCGTTTTAGATAAGGTACGCAGGGTTTGGCATAGTAAAAAGCCGCCATCAATTTCGTGGCCAAGGCCTATATCAACGATGGCTAAATCGGGGAGTGCGTCTTTAAATGCACTTTCTGCCGTTATGCGGTCGCTGTAACCACTCACTTGGTAGCCTTGTGCGCCTAACATTTCCATGTAGTTTTCGCGAATGGCGGTTTCATCTTCAATGATGGCTATTTTTTTCATTCTACACACCCTTATTTATTTTAAAACGCACTATATCGAAGTTTTTCAGCTATGTACGGTTAAAAAGGCAATTGCCATTTTTTTGCCACAATTGCTCAGCGGTTTGCCATTTTTGCTCCCCTTTGTTGCCACTTGGTGTTGTTTTAATGCACCTATCGAAACAAAACATCACAAAGTTAAATCAATTTTAAGGATCATATTATGAAGAAGACATTAATCGCGCTAACGCTTGTTGCTGGTTTTTCTACTCCGACATTTTCATCGGCATCTGAACATTCGCCCTCAAAAGAAGCAACTCAAGAAACCGCAATAGGTTTAGGTACAGGCGCTATTATTGGTGGTGTGGTTGGTGGACCAATCGGCGCGTTTATAGGCGCATTTGCTGGTGGCTTAATTGGTGATGCAAAAGTCGCCGACAACAAACTTGATGAACAACAACGCGCCTTGGCAGTAATGAAACAAAAAACCAACGACTACCAACACGTACTTAATCATAACAATCTGTTAGAGCAGCAATTAGAGGTGCTTGCACAGCAAAACGAGCAGTTAACACAATCTCAAATTAATAACCTGCTTGCGATGACCGTTCAATTTAAAACGGGTTCAAGCACCATAGCGCCTCACTTTGCTAAACAGCTCGACCAGTTAGTTGTACTTTTAAACAATCAACCTCAATTAGCGCTTGATTTAAGTGGCTTTGCCGACCAACGAGGAGATGAACAGGCTAATTTTTTACTGTCTAAAAAACGTGTAAATGCAGTGCAAAGTTATTTAATAAAACACGGCGTTAACCACAAACGTTTAAGTACGCAAGCCTTTGGTGAACAACACACATTGGCAAATAGCAATACAATAGAAGATAACTTTTTTGACCGTCGAGTAACGCTGACTACCCGTTCACTAGCGCCTGTAAATGGCCAAACGGCGAGTAACTAATTTTAGCATTCGATGGAGTGATTTTATGTTGAGTAACCCAACCAAAATGCTTGTTAAGGCAAGCATTTTTATATTCACGGCAATAGCGCTATTAGCAAGTAATAGCAGCTATGCGCAATCGCCAAAGCTTGAACTAACCGATACCTTAGGTAAGCCCGTTAGCCCTGCCATAATATTAAAAAGCGACGCTCATATGACAGTAACAGGGTTAATTAACCATGTTGTCGTTAAGCAAACTTATCAAAACGAAAACCCATTTGCGGTGAATGCACGTTATGTGTTTCCACTACCCGACGAAAGTGCAGTGCACGCCATGACAATGCGTATTGGTGAGCGCGTTATTAAAGGGCACATTGATAAAAAAATTGAGGCCGAAAAAAAATACGCACAAGCTCAAAAGGCAGGAAAGCAGGCTGCATTGGTGCGTCAACAACGGGCAAATATGTTTGTCACTAATGTGGCAAATATTGGCCCTGGTGAACAGGTGGCCATTGAGCTTGAGTATCAAGAAATTATTAATTACCGCAGTGGCACTTTTACCATTCGTTTCCCTACCACAATTACGCCGCGCTACCATGCAATAAATGGCACATTAGAACAGCCTAGTTCAAGCCTTATGGATCAAAACTTAGCGCCCAGTGGTTGGCTAAGACCGGTATATAACGTTCAAAAAAATAATGATGCACCTAGCAGTGAGTTTACTTTAAACATAGACATAGATGTGGGATTAGAGCTTGTTGATATAACCTCTAAACATCACCGTATTAATGTTAATAATCCCGCGTTTGGGCAATATAAAATAGTACTGAACGATACAAATGGGGCTAATCGTGACTTTGTTTTAGCGTTTAAGCCGTTGCAAAAAGAAAACGCGCAAGCTGCCTTTTTTACCCAGCAGTTTGAAAACGCAGACCGCTATGGCCTTGCTATGTTAATGCCGCCTGGAGATCATTTTACGCAAACTCAGCGCTTACCCCGAGAAATGGTATTTGTAGTAGATACATCGGGCTCAATGCATGGGCAGTCTATTGAGCAGGCCAAAAAGGCATTATTTTATGCGCTGTCGTTACTTGAAAGCGACGACAGTTTTAACATTATTGGTTTTGATAATAATGTCAACGCCATGAGTGATAGGCCTCTTATAGCCAGTGATTTTAACTTACGCCGAGCAGAGCGTTTTATTTACAGCCTTGAAGCCGATGGTGGCACCGAAATACAAGGCGCGCTTGACGCGGTACTTGAAGGCAGTACGTTTGATGGTTTTGTACGCCAAGTAGTGTTTTTAACAGACGGCAGTGTAAGTAACGAAGCTACTTTATTTAAAAATATTCAGGCTAAATTAGGTGATAGCCGTTTATTTACGGTAGGAATTGGTAGTGCTCCTAATAGCTTTTTTATGCGCCGTGCAGCCGATATAGGAAAAGGCACATTTACTTTTATTGGCAGCACACAAGAAGTACAGCCTAAAATGGAGCAGTTATTTGATAAGCTCGCCCACCCAGCCATTACAGACCTCGCTTTAAGCGATGAAAACGGTAACAGCTTAGATTTTTGGCCGTCACCACTGCCTGATTTATATTTTGGTGAGCCAGTTATGGTTGCTATAAAACTTAATGATGCTAAAAGTGTGATACTGACAGGGCAAACAGCACAAGGGCCTTTAAGTATTAAATTAAGCACACAAAATAGCTCTCAAGCCAAAGGCATAGCAAAATTGTGGGCGCGTCAAAAAATTAAGTCACTACTTTTATATAACGAGCAAAGTAGTGTTAAAGACGAGGTGCAAAAATTAGCTTTAACGCATCAGCTTTTAAGTCCATTTACTGCGTTTATTGCCATTGAACACACTCAAATTAAAGACGTTGCAGATCAAACTGCGCAAGCCGCTAACCAAGTCCCGCAAGGAATGGAAATGCGTTTGCCGCAAACCGATGGTCAAAGTAGGCTGCATATAATGTTGGGTAGTATGTTACTTATAACGTTTGGTGCTCTTAAATTAAAAAGACGCGTTAAAACATGAAAAAGTGGTTAAGTGCAGGGCTATTAATTGCTGGGCTCAGCTTGTTTGGCCACGGTGTGTATATGCAAGCAAAGGCATGGCTTGCACAAGTGCTTATTGAGCATGCGTGGCAGCAAGCTCTTGCAGAGCCGGGTAAAAAAGTAAAACCGTGGTTTTATGCTGACAGTTTTGTAACCGCGCAGCTTTTTTTTCGATCGCATAACAAAACGTTAAGTGTGCTTGGTGGTGCGAGTGGTCGAAATTTAGCATTTGCACCAAGCCATTTTTTGCCCGCGGGGGAATTGGGCAATCGCCAGAAGGGAGCGTTAATAGCAGGTCATAACGACACCCACTTTGCGTTTTTACAGCACGCCAAAGTGGGGGATCAGTTTACTATGCAGTTACAAAGCGGGGAGTTACAGCAGTATAAAGTCACGGCGGTTGATATAATTCATCAATCGCAGCATGACTTTTTACGCACACCGGGGCTTTATTTACTTACCTGTTATCCCTTTGATGCATTAGCGTCGGGCACCGATTTGAGGTTATTGGTATCGGCAGAAATATCTTCACCAGATTCACTAAGTGGTATATCAACAACAAGCTCTTGATGGCGCTGACTAACCATAACGCCAATAAATACCACAAAAATACTAAGCCACTGCCAAAGTGTAAGTACTTCTCCCAAAATAATGGCCGATAAGATAAGTGTAAAAATAGGAATTAAATTTGAATACGCCGCCGCAGTAAGCACCGATACCTTGCTAATTGCATAGTTGTACATACCGTAGCCGCCTAAAGTAACGCAAGAGCCTAAATATAAAATACTCATAAGTGCCGTTAGGTCGTGTTGATTTTCGCTGGGTAGGTCAATAAAAAATAAAAAGGGGGCAAAAAACAAACTCCCGCTAATGCCTTGTAATGCAATTAAAGTCAGTGGTGAATACCGGTTTGCTAAGTGCTTAATACTAACAGTATAAAATGCAGCGCACACCATAGCCATTAACTCTAAAAAGTTACCCAAAATAGGATTAGGCGCTTGTTCTGAACTTGGTGAGAGCAGCGTAAGTAAAATACTGCCGCCAATACATAGCGTAAAGCCCACTACAATAGCTTTACTTATATATTCTTTGAGCATAAAAAATGCTAAAAACGCCACTATTATTGGCAAGCACGACACAATAACACCCGCCTGAGATGCCGATGTATATTCCATTGCGTGCCCTTCAAATAAAAAGTACAAGCACGGCTCAGCAAGTGACATGCCCACTAAATACTTCCAATCACCTTTTTGATATTCAAAGCGAATAACATAACGCCATAAACACAATGAAATAACGAGCGTAGTAAGCATACGTAAAAATATCACTAATGCTGGATCGTAAATGGCAATGGCGTATTTAAGCGCTATAAACGAACTGCCCCATAAAACAGTGGCAATAATTAAACATAAACTGGCAGGCATAAGACGTAATTTAAACAATAAAATATAGCGCGATCCTAGCATGAATATTTTTAACTTGTTCAAAAATACCGAGCTGGTATAAGTTAAATCATAATAAAATTTTAATAGCTAAAAACAATGCAAAGGGAACAGATAATAGTTGTAAAGTTAGGTACGAGCGTACTAACTGGTGGCACCGATAAACTAGATAAAGCTCATATGGTTGAGTTAGTTCGCCAATGCTGCGAGCTTAAAAAGCAGGGGCATCAGGTTGTTATGGTATCGAGCGGCGCCGTAGCTGCAGGCCGTGAGCAACTATTAAAATCCTGTGGTACGAGCTTAGTGGATAAACAAATGTTAGCCGCCATTGGGCAGGGCCAACTTATTCATATATGGCAAAGTTTATTTGCCTTGTATGGTGTAAACGTAGGGCAAATGCTGCTAACACGCGCTGATGTTGATGACAGAGAGCGCTACTTAAACGCACGCGATACATTAACGGCCTTACTTAGTTACAACGTGGTGCCTATTATAAATGAAAACGATGCGGTGGCGACAAGCGAAATAAAAGTGGGTGATAATGATAACCTATCGGCCTTGGTGGCTATATTAGCTAATGCAGACAAATTACTATTACTTACCGATCAAGACGGCTTGTTTACCAGCGATCCGCGCACCAATGCCGATGCAAAGCTTATTGACGAAGTAACTCACATAAACGATGAACTGCGTCAACTTGCTGGTGGCAGTGGTACTAACTTAGGCACTGGCGGTATGGCAACAAAGCTGCAAGCGGCTGATATAGCAAGGCGTGCAGGCGTTGAAGTTATTATTGCCAAAGGCGCTGGCAGCAACGTTATTTTAAAATGCATGAGCGAGCAATTACCGGGTACTCGCTTTTTAAAGTTGACAGCGCCTAAAGATGGTCGCAAAAAATGGTTATTAGCCGGGCCTAAAAGTAATGGGCAAATAGCAATAGACGCAGGCGCTATTCGTGCGCTGCAAAATAATGGGGCAAGTTTATTGGCCAAAGGAGTCACTTGTGCCTTTGGGGATTTTGAGCGTGGTGATTTAATAGATTTGATTGATACAAATAACCAAGTAATTGCGCGTGGTTTAACCCGCTTTAGTCGCTCGGAGGTTAATAAAATTAAAGGCGCACATTCAAAAAATATTGCACAGTTACTTAGTTATGACGCTGGGGCAGAAGTATTGCATAGGGATGATTTGGTACTACTTTAATGCTTAGCTAAAAAGCATGTATTTTAATTAACTGTCTAATTATTTAGTAAAGTTATAGAACATGTTTATACTGGTTAAAAATTATTCAAATTGGGTGTGGCAATGCAAGCCAATTCATGTGGCCACGAGTGGGTAGTCGAACTCACTTGTCAGGAAGACGAAAGCCATTTAGATTCGGCTTTAATAGACGTGCTAGGTGACTTACTAAGCGTCGATAATTTTGCGATTTACATAAACAAGCACGTTACCTTGCAAGCCCCACCAATACTGATAAACACACACAGCAACTTAACATACCTAGAGCCCAATCAAGCCCAATTAATACTTAATAAAGCAACACCTAGTAAAACAAGGGTTATTCATACGACTGATGATGTAACAACATACATCCCGGTTAATCATAGCGATACCATTCTGGGTGTTTTAATAATTAAAACCAAGCAGTTAATAACCGATAGAATAAGTGCATTAGCGATGTACATTTTAAATGTGTATGCGAATCAATTATGGATTTTGCATAAGTCGCGGCTTGATCCTTTAACGGGGCTTTTAAATCGGCAAACCTTTGACAAAAAAGTAATGGAAATAGTCACCGGTAATGGTTTTTTATTACCCCGAGAGCAAGCACATAAAAAACGCTGTTGGTATTTAGCCATTGTTGACATTGATTTATTTAAAAATGTTAACGATACATTTGGCCATGTAGTTGGCGACGGTGTAATTGCACAAGTTGCTAAACTCATAAAAAATAATTTTAGAATTGAGGATTATGCTTTTAGATACGGAGGGGAAGAGTTTGCAATAGTGTTTCAGTCGCAAACAAATACGGATGCACTTAATGCACTCACTCGTTTACGACAGCGAGTAGCCAGTCATGATTTTGAGCACATACAGCAGTTAACAATTAGCATTGGCTTTTTAGAGCTGCAGAGCGCTGACACCGTTTCAAGCATAGTAAACCAAGCCGATATGGCGTTATATCACTCAAAAAAAACAGGACGGAATAAGGTGACATCATGTCACGAACTTACGGTCAGTAAAGAAGTCAGGATTTCTCAATAGTATTGAGCTTTTTTGATTGTAAAATTGTGCTAAAATCTGGCTCCTTAAATTGTTGTAGTCAGAGTATTAAGCATGAAATTCGTTCGTTGGTTTTTAGGTTGTATAATTTTATTCTTTAATTTTATATTTACTCCTCGTAGTAAAAAGCGTGCAAGCGAAGAGCAAGCCAAGCTTGATCTGCAAACCTCTCATTTTAAACTTTACCAATTTAAAGCATGCCCGTTTTGTGTGAAAGTACGCCGTGCTATTAAGCGCGAAGGCTTAAACATAGAAACACGCGATGCAAAAGACAATGAGCAATATCGCCAAGAGCTACTAGAACAAGGTGGCAAAATTAAAGTGCCTTGTTTACGTATAGAGCAAAATGGCCAAACTCAATGGCTTTACGAATCTAACGATATTATTGCGTACTTAAATAAAGTAGCTGCTTAAACGATTCATTTAATTTTTATCTCACTTATTTAAAGAGACATTATCATGACAATCCGTACTCGTGTTGCCCCGTCACCTACTGGTGACCCGCATCTTGGCACCGCTTATATTGCATTATTTAACTACTGTTTTGCTAAGCAGCAAGGCGGCGAATTTGTTCTTCGTATCGAAGATACAGACCAAGTACGAAGCACACCTGAGTCGGAACAAGCGATAATGGATAGCCTACGTTGGTTAGGTCTTGAGTGGGATCATGGCCCTGATGTAGGCGGTGAATTTGGCCCGTACCGTCAGTCTGAACGTAGCGATTTATATAAAAAATACGCACACCAACTTGTTGAGCAAGGCAAAGCATTTTACTGTTTTGCAACAAGCGAAGAGCTTGACCAAATGCGCGAAGAGCAAATGGCTGAAGGTCTGCGTCCTAAATACGACGGTCGTGGTTTAAACCACACAGAAGACGAAATTAAAGCTAACCTAGCTGCAGGAAAGCCTTACGTTATCCGTATGAAAATTCCAAGTGAAGGCACCTTCAAGTTTAACGACTACCTACGCGACGAAATTGAGATCCCGTGGGAAAACGTAGACATGCAAGTGCTATTAAAAGCCGATGGCTTCCCAACGTATTTCTTAGCAAATGTGGTAGACGATCACCACATGCAAATTAGCCATATTTTCCGTGGTGAAGAGTGGATTAACTCAGCACCTAAACTATTAAAGCTTTACGAAGATTTTGGTTGGGAAGCGCCAGTACTTGGGCACCTGCCACTATTACGTAACCCAGATAAGTCAAAGCTTTCTAAGCGTAAAAACCCTACAAGTATCAATTACTACAAAGAAATGGGTTACCTACCAGAAGCGGTACTTAACTACTTAGGCCGCATGGGCTGGTCAATGCCAGACGAGCGTGAAAAGTTCACACTTGATGAAATGATTGAACACTTTGACATGAAGCGTGTATCGCTTGGTGGCCCAGTATTTGACGTAGATAAGTTAAGCTGGTTGAACGGGACGTGGATCCGCGAAAACTTGACTGACGAAGAGCTTGTGCAGCGCTTTGTTGATTGGAAGTTTAACGGCGAAATGCTAGCTAAAGTATTACCAGAAGCTAAAACGCGTATTAATACGTTGTCGGATATGGTTGATTTAGCAGGTCATTTTGTAGGTGGTATTCCAACTTACGACCCAGCGCTGTTAACGGCGGGCAAAGCCGACGAAAATGTAATACGCCAAGCACTACAATTTTTTGTATGGCAATTAGAAGGCTTACGTAGTTTTGATAAGCCAGCTATTTTTGCCATTGCAAAAGAGGTTGCCACATTCCATGAGCTTAAAATTAAAGACTTTTTAGAGCCAATATTTGTAGCAATCACAGGTAAAACGTCATCGACGTCGGTACTTGATGCAATGGAAATTTTAGGCTCTGACCTATCACGTGCGCGTTTACGTGTAGCACTTGCTCATTTAGGTATTTCTAAAAAGCAGGCTAAAAATATTGAGCGTGCTTACCGCACATACCCAAGCGCATAATCTTTAGTCATACTTTTTAAAAAGCCGAGCTTATTAAATAAGCTCGGCTTTTTTGTTTTAGGGAGCCAGTGTTAATTAGTTCTGGTATTACTGCATTTATTTCAAGTCGTAAGCTTGACCAGTACAAGTAACCGAAATGTCGCAATAAGATTGAGGAGTTTCTCTACAAGAATTAATAGTAAAGGCATTACCGCCTCTGCGCATTGCATCCACTTTAAGTGAATCAATGGCACTTGATTTAGCGCGATTGTAACTAACGTTACTGTTTGCACCACGGCCATCTCCATTACAGCTCTCGCCTTCAATTCGGCCTAATAATGAAGCACCGCTTTCATGGGCTTGTTGGTCACTATAAAATTGATGCAGATCTCTTTTATTTACATAAGTACCAATTTCATCACCTAAAACATCGTTGTTTATATTGGTATGGTAAGTAACGCCAGAACACCCAGTAAGTGCAGTTAGCACACAGGTTACAGCAAAAATACGCAGCATAATGATTAATCCCTTAGTTATTGTTGGCTTAAGAACAAATTATCAATAAAAACAAAAGCAAGCAAAACAAAAACAAAAGTAAGTTGTATCATTTTGTAAGTGATTCGACCTCTCTTTAAATTTTTTCTGGTAGTATGGGTAAGTTATAAGCAGTTTAAGCAGTGAACAAACTATGTTAAGTCCTTACTTTCAGCAGCACGCTGATTATGTTTCTATCTCTCGTGAGCAAGGGTGTCGTTTCGCAAAGTGCGTTGC
>NZ_NTLW01000268.1:0-2578 GCF_002632075.1 Pseudoalteromonas sp. ESRF-bin5
CGAGGAAGCTTAACAAAGCCAATCGACTTACTAGGCTTAAGCGGATTGTCGTCGGCTAAACGGTAGCCGCGTGCTGCTTTTGAATACAAACCGAGTCGGATACAGTTTTGGCTAACTAAAATATCAGCCAAAGCAAACAGCTCATTGCGGCTGCCTTCAATTAATTCTATTTCCAGCTCGCTGATCATCTCAACTTGCCCAGAGGCTGCGATTTCGCCTTTATCAAGCACCACTTCAATTTTTGCACCAGCTTGCGTTTCAATTAACCACGTACGGCGAATAAAGTTAGTGCTGAAAATAGGATACAAATTTTGTGAAATTGCATCTACTTGCATGCCATGTGGCCAAATATCAGCACTAAACGCCATTAAGTTAGGGCGGCTGGAATCAATAGGTAAGTTATATTCTGGGCGCTGATGAAGGCCCCCTACAACTTCGCCGGCAAGCTTGATAGTTTGTTCGCACTGATTGTCAGAACAACGGGTTCTAAAGCCAATATCAAGAGCTCGTAGTTCACGGCTTGGCGTATCATAATAGGCATTTTGCAAACTACGCGATGGTTTATTTATAACCGTTTTAGCAAATTGAGTAATTAGTGAGGGGATCAGTGGAACAACGGCATCTGATACCAAAAATTTCAGTTCTATCTCAGTATCCATTCGGTCTGCGGATTACCTTTAAAATAAATAAGTGGTCAAAATAAACAAAGCGCTCTAACAATGCAAATTTTTTAGGCTTATTAAGTGCTTTAATCATGTCAGGGTTACAATATCAGCCTTGCTTTTAAAAGGCTAAATCCCTACTATCTTGCATTATATGTGAATTAAAAAACCATGTTCATAACGGACTCAGTAAGAACAACAAGGTAGATAAATGCTAAAACATTGTTTATTCGGGCTACTTTTAACAGCCACTACGTTTATAAGCTACGCACAAGATGAAGCACAAACAGCGAGCCCATCAGATGCAAATACCGCTTACGTTATTGATAATTTGTATACATTTATGCGTTCAGGCGCGAGCAAAAATTATCGACTACTTGGCTCTGTAGACGCGGGAACAAAAATAACCGTACTGTCTGGCGAAGAAAACGGCTTTATTAAAATAAAGGACGATAAAGACCGCGAAGGTTGGATTGAAACTAAATTTATTTCTACTACACCTGGGTTACATCAACAATACCAAACCTTAAGCAGCGAAATGAGCACCATGCAGGAAAATTTACGCCTTGCTCAAATAGAGCTGCCACAGCTACAAAAACAAAATCAAACCTTAACCGATCAAAACCTGCAATTATCAGCGCAAATTACAAGCCTGCAAACAACACTCGCGCAAGAGCGCACGCAAAAAGAAGCCGCTAGTTCAAAAGAAAAACGACAACTACTTACCTACGGCGGTGCGATTGCATTTTTAGGGTTGTTTTTGGGAATCATTTTAACCATTGTTTTGTCGCGCCGTAAGCGTTACGAAGGCTGGGCATAAATTAATTGAATGAATGTTGTTCAATAAAAAAGCCGCTATTAGCGGCTTTTTTATTCGCATATCAAATATTGAGCTATGCATATATAGCACTGGCTTAACTATAAAAAAATAGATTAACTTACGATTTTGACAGCGGCTGTACTTCTTTATTTTCGTTCATCTCTAACTTTGGCGCATTCATTCCCTTTAATAAACGACCGAATATATCAGCACCAGTAATAATACGCTTCTCATCACCCCATACCAGCACAACGTCGTGATCAATAGCACCATCAAACGATTTATCGAGCGAATGATTTGCGCGTATTTTTAAAATAACCTCACTTAAACGCAGTGTTTCATCCGTTACAATAATAGGTCTGTGGCAAAAATGGTAAGGGTCAAAAATATCTGGCTCAAATAATGCTGATCGTAAAAAACCATCTGCATCAACCACTAATAACGGCCACCCATCGTTGTTAGTCAAAATTACCCAGTTATAGCCCGATTTGTGTAATTTACGTAAAAACTCATTATCGGCTGATAATGTCAGTTCAGGAAAAATAGGTAAATCAAGTTTAGTAGGTAAAGAGATTATAGAATCTGGATCAATTATTTCCCCTTCTTTAGTTACACTGATTTCGTCTAAGCTAAAAAAGTTAAGTGCACCAATACCTTCAACATGTTGCACATCAGCTTCTTCTGCCTCAATGTGTTTACGTATTATTCCTCTAAGCTCGCTTTCAGCAAAATAGGTAATACCTTCTTTGCCCAGCCATGCATCAAGTACCAAGGCCGTTGGTTTAGCAACAACATAAAACAAAACTTGATAAAACTTTATTAATGGCGAAAGCATACTCGCCATTTTTAATGCATTACGAGAAAAATAAGCTTGAGGTGTTATCTCACCGATTATCGTAATCGCAATCGTTGAGAATAAAAACGAGCTAGCGCCCATTAATACAGAATCAGAGAGCAACGTGAGTAAAACGTTAATACCCACGTTACCCCACAAAATGGTTGCTAGTAAAAAGTTAGAGTCGTTACGAAGTGCCATAACCTTAATTGCCGCTTCGTTTCTTTTTGAACTTTCCATTTCAAGCTGTAATCGGCTTAA
>NZ_NTLW01000296.1:0-2885 GCF_002632075.1 Pseudoalteromonas sp. ESRF-bin5
GCGGTGGCAACCCACCAAGACACTAACGAAAAGTTGATAAAACGTAATAAAGTGCTCAAAGCCGACATAGAAGATTTAAAGCTTGGCCTTGAAGGTATTGAAGAACGTGCCCGAAACGAATTAGGAATGATTAAGCCGGACGAAACATTTATTCGTGTTTTACCGGGCAACCAATATGAGAAATAAACAAACTATCGTTGCGATTGTACCCGCAGCAGGTGTAGGCAGCAGAATGCAGCACAATGCACCTAAACAATATATACAGTTAGCGGGTAAAACAATTTTAGAACACACCCTAACTAAACTATCTCAATTACCACAACTACAAACTATTGTTGTTGCCCTTAGCGATACAGACCCATACTTTGATGAACTACCATTAACCGATGCGCGCATTGTTCGTTCAAGTGGTGGCAAAGAACGTGCTGATTCAGTACTTAATAGTTTGTTATTTTTAGCACCCAATCCTCCTGATTGGGTCTTAGTGCACGATGCAGCGCGCCCATTGGTTGACCTAGCAGACATAGAGCGCCTTATCAGTGAGTGCCTTCGTGAAAATGAAGGCGGAATTTTAGCCACTAAAGTAAAAGACACCATCAAACGCGGCGATACACACTCAAAGCAAACTGTCCCCCGAGACGACCTGTGGCAAGCGCTTACCCCTCAATTTTTTAAGTACAGTGACCTTAAAAATGCGCTGCAAAATGCGCTACAAAGTGGGGTGCCTATTACCGACGAAGCCAGTGCAATTGAGTGGGTAAACAAACCAGTAAAACTTATAGCGGGTCGTAGTGATAATATTAAAATAACCACGCCAGAAGATTTAGCTTTGGCAGGGTTTTTATTAAATAAACAACAAAACGAGAGTGCAGTATGATACGAATTGGCCATGGTTTTGACGTACATAAATTTGGCGGCGAAGGCCCGTTAACTATTTGTGGCGAAAAAATTGATTACCCACAAGGCTTTTTAGCACACTCAGATGGCGATGTAGCTATTCATGCATTATGTGATGCTATTTTAGGTGCGCTCGCTATGGGCGATATTGGTAAGCACTTTCCTGATACAGCGAGCGAATATGAAAATATAGACAGCCGCATTTTGCTTCGGCATGTTGTTAAGCTAGCTAAAGAGCAAGGCTATGTATTAGGAAACGGCGATGTCACCATTGTGGCACAAGCACCAAAAATGCTGCCGCACATACAGGCTATGCGTGTAAATCTAGCTAATGATTTAAACTGCGATCTTAGCCAAATAAATGTTAAGGCTACGACAACTGAAAAATTGGGCTTTGAAGGACGTAAAGAAGGTATTTCTAGTCATGCCGTGGTTATTATGAGTAAAGAGCTTGCGAGTACAAAAAACGCATGAGCGACTTAAATTATTTATACGGCGCACCGCTTTCAAAAGCTGACTTTAAAACCACAGCAGAAGACTTTATGGTAGATGAAGATCTAGGTATAGAGTTTACAGGTAACGGTGAGCATGTATGCTTGCAGGTGGTTAAAAAAGGCGAAAACACACAATACGTGGCTAAAATTATCGCGCAAAAAGCCGGTGTATCCCCTCGCGATGTAAGCTACGCGGGCATGAAAGATCGTCATGGTGTATGTAGCCAATGGTTTAGTGTAAAAGTGCCCATTAAAAAGCATATAGATTTTACTGAGTTAAATAGCGAAAGCATTTTTATAGTGTCGCAACAGCGCCACGAGCGTAAATTACGCACCGGTTGCCACAAGGGCAATAAATTTACCATTACCCTTCGTAATGTTACCGAGCCGCTTGATATATTATGCCGCATAAATGCTGTGCGTGCTGGTGTGCCAAATTACTTTGGCGAGCAGCGTTTTGGCCGCGATGGGCATAATTTAGTTATGGCCGAAAAAATGTTTGCCGGCGAGCGTATTCGCGATAAGAAGTTACGCGGTATTATAATTTCAGCTGCGCGTTCACATATTTTTAATCAACTTGTAAGTTTACGTGTAAAAGAACACGGTTTAGCCAAAACTATGCACCGCGAAGTATTTATGCTCAGCGGCAGTAATGCATTTTTTGAAGATGCAATTAACGACGAAAACATAGCACGTTTAGCCTCTGGCGATATTGTAATGTCGGCACCTATGGCAGGCAAAAGTGATAAAGGGTTAACTGAGCAAGAAAAAATATGGCTTAAACCCTATCAGGCATGGTGTGAAGGCCTGGGTGAATTAGGGCTTAAAAACGAGCGTAGAATGTTGCGTTTGATTCCTGATAACTTGGCAGTAGAAACACTTGATAACACCACACTTAAGCTGAGCTTTGGTTTACCTAAAGGGTGTTTTGCAACCGCATTACTACGTGAGCTGGTGGACTATACAGATGCAAGTCCAAAAGAGCGAAAAGAAAAGGATAATGGCATAAATGAAGATACTGTTAAGTAACGATGATGGCGTTAATGCTAAAGGCATAGCGGTCTTATATAACGCGCTTACAAAAATTGCAGACGTCACTTTGGTGGCACCCGATCGCAATTGCAGTGGTGCAAGTAACTCGCTCACATTAATGAATCCATTGCGTGCAACAACTCTTGAAAATGGGTTTATGTCAGTTAATGGTACGCCAACCGATTGCGTTCATTTAGGTGTTAATCAGCTTGTTGACCAAAAACCAGATTTAGTTGTGGCAGGCATTAACCATGGGGCCAATTTAGGTGATGATACGCTTTATTCAGGCACTGTTGCTGCAGCGACCGAAGGTCGTCATTTGGGGTTGCCTGCTATTGCAGTCTCACTTTGCTCACACAATGGCGAGCACTTTGAAACAGCGGCCGCGGTAACAGTTAATATAATTAAAGAACTTGCATCGCACCCATTACCAAAAGACCAAATTATTAATGTTAATGTGCC
>NZ_NTLW01000096.1:0-3970 GCF_002632075.1 Pseudoalteromonas sp. ESRF-bin5
ATCTGTATAGCCAACATAGTCCGGTATTTCATGCAGACAAAGTAACCACACCATTACTGCTTATTCATGGTGACAGTGATACTAACGTACCAGTAGGCGAGAGCTTAACAATGTACACCGCACTTAAACTACTAAATAAAGACGTGGAGCTTATTGAGTACAAAGGTGCTGATCATCAAATTTTTGCGCGCGATAAACGCTTTAACTGGTGGAATACTATGTTGGCATATTTTGATAAAAAACTAAAAGACGAACCACATTGGTGGGATTCAATGTACGAAAATAAGTAATTTAAACCGGAATTTTATATCTTTATGAAAAGCGCCCTTGAATATAGGGCGCTTTTTTGATTTTTTATAATTATTTTAATATTTTTGAAATATTAAGTTACTTAAAACTAGCATGTAACCCCTTCTCAGTATTTACCTAATGGTGCTACCATACAAAGCTACAAGCATTTAAAATAAAGTACTATGGCTATTAATGTTTTATTGGTTGAAGACGATGAAATACTCGTTAAACGCATTCAAAATCACTTTGCAGAGACCGAATTTACAATAGAAGTAGACTCAACTGGCGCTGATGCATTGAGCATCGTTAGGCAGCGAGTAAACCTGCGTGATGCATTTACCCTCGCTATTATTGATATTGTACTGCCTAAAATAGACGGCCTTCAGCTCGCCAAAGAACTTAACACACTAACAGATATTGGTGTTATTGTGCTTTCTAGTCGTGATTCACAAGCAGATCGAATAGCAGGCCTTGCCCAAGGTGCTGACGACTATATTTGTAAGCCTGTTGATTTGCTTGAGCTTGAACTGCGCATGCGCGCTTTGTATAAACGCGTTGCTGTTAATATGGATAGCGACGAAAGTGAAGAGTTTATTGAATACGCCGACTTTAAATTACACCCCGATAATCGCACCCTTATTACCTCCTCGGGTGTTGAATCACGTTTAACTGAAGCAGAGCACAAAGTACTTATTTGCTTAATAAGTAATGCAGGTAAAGCCACTTCACGTGAAAAAATATCTGAAGAAATAGGCCAACCAGATTGGAGCCCTAACGATCGTACAGTCGATGTTCTTATTGGTCGATTACGTAAAAAACTAAATGATGAAAAAGATCAAAAGCGTATTGTCACTGTGCGCGGTAAAGGTTACATGCTCTCTTTATAGCCGCTAGTAAAAACAGTTTAGCCTCAATTTTAGCTACTTAGTAAGTTGAGCAATTAAGCGTTCAAAGGCTCTGTAATTTAATGCCTCTTTTAAATCGTCTAAGCTAATTTTTTCATTTCCTTTTAAATCACTAATCGTTCGCGCTACTTTAATAACTCTATGGTAAGAGCGCGGCGATAAAGACAGCTTTTCACTGGCCTTAGCTAAAAACTGCAGCTCTGCTGGGGCAAGCTCACAGTGAATACTCATTTCTTTATTATTTAGCCGCGCATTCACTTTGCCTTGGCGTTTTAACTGTATGTAATAAGCTGCTTCTACCCGTGCACGTACTTGTGCACTGGTTTCTTCTTGCTTAGTGCTTTGCAGTTCAACGCTGGTTAACCGTGGTAGCTCTATTTGCAAATCAATACGGTCAACAAAAGGGCCTGAAACACGAGATAAATAACGTATAACCTGATCGGGTGTTGCTCGTTTATCGGTATGGCTTCCCGTAGGACTGGGGTTTAACGCTGTAATGAGCTGAAACTGTGCAGGAAACTCCATTTGCCGCGCCGCACGCGAAATAGTTACCGTACCGGTTTCCATTGGCTCACGAAGGGAGTCGAGTACTTTACGCTCAAACTCTGGTAGTTCATCTAAAAATAATACCCCATTGTGTGCCAGCGAAATTTCACCCGGCTTAGGGTTTGATGACCCACCTACTAATGCAACCGCCGAACAGGTATGATGAGGATTACGAAAAGGGCGTTGCCGCCAGTTTGTTAAATCGATTGAATGACCAATAATTGAATAAAGTGCGGCAGTTGAAAGTGCCTCATCGTCAGACATAGCCGGCATTATTGTGGCCATTCGCTGAGCAAGCATTGATTTACCGGTTCCCGGTGGACCTAAAAATAGCAGGTTGTGCCCGCCTGCAGCGGCTATTTCTAATACACGTTTAGCCCCGGGCTGGCCTTTTACGTCGCTCAAATCGAGTAAAAAGTCAGGTGCTTGCGTACAGTCTGGATACTCTATATTTAACGGCAACGGCTGTTGGTTTAGTAAATCACCCCATACTTCTTGAATAGAGCTTACCGCTTTACGCTTTACGCCATTTACAAGGCTTGCCAGGCTATCATTAGCTATGGGTAAAAAACAGCAGCGGTTTTGTTCTTTAGCTGCAAGCACAGAGGGCAAAATAGCATTTACTCCACGTACCTCACCGTTGAGTGCAAGCTCACCGTAAAACTCATATTTATGAATATCAGGGCACACTATTTGCCCTGATGCCACCAAAATGCCTACGGCAATCGCCAAATCAAACCGGCCACCGTCTTTGGGTAAATCAGCTGGGGCTAAATTAACAGTAATGCGTTGATCAGGGAAACCAAATTGAGAGTTTTCAAGCGCGCTGCGCACTCTGTCTTTTGACTCTTTAACAGAGGCTTCGGGAAGGCCTACAATGTGGAATGCGGGTAAACCAGTTCCTAAGTGAACCTCTACAATAACTTCAGGGGCATTAATACCCACCTGAGCACGAGAATATATACGAGCTAATGACATTCCTTATCCTAATCAATCCTATGATTAAGTAAGTTTAGTCAGGATATTTAAAAACGTGTAATGTGATTTTCCATTTTATTGCTGAAAAACGTAAGAATAATGTCATCAACATTGCCAATACCATCGCCAGCTCAGTCACAAATGAAAAATACATACTGAGTGTATAAACAATACCACCCGCAATACAGGTAATGGCATAGAGCTCTCCTTTTAACAGCATAGGGATTTCGCGGGCGAGTACATCACGTATTAAGCCTCCAAAACAAGCCGTTATGACTCCCATTATGATTGCTGTCATTTCTGGCATACCTGCAAGTAGTGCTTTTTGAGTACCCATTACAGCAAAAAAAGCCAAACCGAATGCGTCTGCTATTTGAAGTGTGTAATACGGAATAGACTTTTGCTTATTAATAAGCCGAGATGTAATAAGTACAGCAGCTAAAATAGCAAAAAAATAGCTTTGATCATGTAGCCAAAATACAGGAACGTCTAGAATCACATCGCGAACAGTTCCCCCACCAATAGCGGTCACTGTTGCTAATACTACAACCCCAAAACCATCCATTTTTTTTTCGTAGGCCACTAATGTGCCTGAAATAGCAAACACAGCAATGCCGATTAAATCAAACCAGTGATACAGTTCTGTCATGTAAAAGTGCACTTAAAAATATTTCAGCCGTTTTAACATACCCAGCACGAGGTGTTAAGTAATAACGAATTTAAAATGATTGGTATAGTATATGTGGTAAATGTAATAACAGCTTTACTATTAAGCATTACTGAATTTTAGACATAAAAAAACATGCTTTTAGCATATCACTTTAATAGTGCTTTTATTTCATTGGTTGCGGGAGCCTGAGCTTATAGAAAGTGAGCCGACTACCTTTGCTGGCTAATGGAGAACTGAGACCGACGAGCTACCCATTTCACTGAATTTTAGGCATAAGAAAACACGCTTTTAGCGTGTTACTTTAATAGTGCTTTTTATTTCAGTGGTTGCGGGAGCCGGATTTTAATAGATGGCCTTTGCTAGCTAATGGAGAGCTGAGACCGACGAGCTACCCATTTCACTGAATTTTAGGCATAAAAAAACACGCTTTTAGCGTGTTACTTTAATAGTGCTTTTTATTTCAGTGGTTGCGGGAGCCGGATTTTAATAGATGGCCTTTGCTGGCTAATGAAGAGCTGAGACCGACGAGCTACCCATTTCACTGAATTTTAGGCATAAAAAAACACGCTTTTAGCGTGTT
>NZ_NTLW01000118.1:0-9423 GCF_002632075.1 Pseudoalteromonas sp. ESRF-bin5
CGCTATAACCAAAAAACACTCGACATTACCTATAAAGAGAAAACCATTGCCGATGTGCTTAATTTAACCGTTGAGTCAGCGCATACATTTTTTACCGATGAACCCGCTATTTTGCGCGCGCTCAATGCGCTTTTACAAGTGGGCCTTGGCTATTTACGTTTAGGGCAACCTGCTACTGAACTTTCGGGCGGCGAGGCACAACGTATTAAACTTGCCACTGAACTACAACGTACACAGCGTGGCAATACGCTTTATATTTTAGATGAGCCAACCACAGGCCTACACCCAAAAGATGTAGCCATGCTAATGGCGCAGTTAAATGGCTTAGTTGATGCTGGCAACACCGTCATTATGGTTGAGCACGATATGCAAGTAGCCAGTAACAGTGATTGGGTTATTGATATTGGCCCAGGAGCTGGCGACGAAGGCGGGGTCATAGTTGCACAAGGAAAACCTGAAATGGTCGCTGAATCACAAAAAAGTAAAACGGCGCCATTTTTACAAGCACAGTTAAATCACGCAGGTTCTAATTAAAAATTAATAGTCGTTATACGCAAAATAATAAAGAGCCACGGGCTCTTTATTATTAATCTAAGGCTAACCAAACACCTACAAGCATCATTAAACTGCCTGCAATCCGGTTCATCCATTTAATATTATCGCCTCGGGCTAAAAACAAGCGTAGGCTTTTACCACCTGTTGCATACGCTAACATACTTACAAATTCGGTTATCATAATTACGCTAAGTAAAATAAATAATTGTGGCGCAACAGCCTGGTCAACATTAATAAACGGAGGGAGTAATGAGATCATAAACGCCCACCCTTTTGGGTTAGCAACAGCGGTAATAAACCCTTGAGTAAAAAGCGACTGCCTACTTACATCACTTGGGCTATGTGTATTAACCGACATTTTACCTTTGGCGCGCCACATATTTATACCTATGTAAATTAAGTAGGCACCACCGACCCACTTTAAAATAGCGAACGCATCAGGGTAATTTAGCATGACACTTGCAACCCCAAGTACCGCCGCAATAGCTACACTAGCAACTCCCAATAACTCACCTATCATCATCCACAGGGTGCGGCGCACACCGATGCTCATACCTAATGTCATGGCAAGCGTCATACACATACCCGGTGTGATAGATACAAAAAAGAAGGTAGGAATAAAAACTGCCAGTGCTGCTACATCAATCATTAATTTACTCTCGTATTCATAACAAAAACGCGGCTATAATTAGCCGCGCTGTTGCTTACCTATGTGTATTGTTATTGCTGAGTATTAACAGCAGGTTCGCTAACGACCTCTACTGGCTGTGGTGTATCATTTAACAAATACTTATCTAGCCACTGCTCTTGCTCCCACAATACATGTAATAAGCTTTTACGTGCACGGTAGCCATGAGCTTCGTAAGGCAGCATAACTAAACGGGCATTTTTTCCTAAGCCTTTAAGCGCGGCATACATGCGCTCACTTTGCATTGGAAAAGTGCCTGAATTAGGATCCTCTTTACCGTGTATCATGAGCATTGGCTCATTGATTTTTTCGGCGTGAAAAAACGGAGACATATTAGCGTATACACTTTGCGCCTGCCAAAAATCACGTTCTTCTCCCTGAAAACCAAACGGTGTTAACGTACGGTTATACGCACCACTGCGAGCAATACCTGTTTTAAATAAATCACTATGCGCCAATAAGTTAGCCACCATAAATGCACCGTATGAATGCCCTGCTATGGCTATTTTGTCTTTATCAGCAATCCCCTTTTCAACCAGTACATCTACTGCTGCTTTGGCGCTAGAAACCAGCTGTTTTCTGAAGTGATCATTTGGCTCACTACCATCAACACCTACAATCGGCATTTTAGGATCGTCAAATACGGCAATACCTTTGGCAAGGTACGGCATTGGGCCCCAGTAACCTATATACGTAAACCCGTAAGGCGACTCGCGAACTTGCGACGCTACGGCTTTGTCTTTGTATTCAAGCGGGTAAGCCCACATAAGTACAGGCAAAGTGCCTTGTGTTTTGTCGTACCCTGGTGGTAAATATAACGTGCCAGAAAGCTCAACACCGTCGTCGCGCGTATAACGCACTTGTTCTTTTGTTACACCTTTAAAAGCAGGGTATGGGTGTTCAAATTGCGTTAGTTGGGTTAACGAATCGTCATCTAAATCACGAATAAAAAAGTTAGGCTGCTCAGTTTTAGACTCACGAACTGTAATAAAGCGCTCGCCTTCGTCATCAAGCAGCGCCCTTACACGCTCGTAATAAGGCGCTTGTGATTGCCATAAACGCTTGCTGCTATTTGTTTTTACATCGTACCTGTCTAAAAACGGGATGTTACCTTGTTCTGACGCGCCATTGCCACGCAGGTAAATATAACGCCCACCAACCACTTTAATTACATTAGCGCCTAAATCGTTACGCTCGTAAATAGCATTACCTGGGTCTTTATAAGCATCGTTATAACTGCGCTCTGAAAACAGCACACGGTTACTATCGGCATTACGTGGCTGAATAACATACGTACGCAATTGACGGTCGCTAAAGCGCCAATCGCTCAGCATAGCAATGTCGTTATTAGCCCACTCCATACCCGCATAACGACGTTCTACTTTTGCAAATAACTTTGGCTCGCGTTTAAACGGTGCACGTAGGCTATAAATGTAGTCATGGTGCGGTACGTCAGTTTTCATGTCGCCGCCATCTTGCGCTTCTGCCCAAATAACTTCAGCACCCTGGTCTGCTCGCCATTCAAAATTACGTCTTCCTGTACGTACACTGTCGTAACCTTGTGGAATATTATCGGCCAAAGGTTGCTTAGCAAGCTCGGCTAATGCAAAACCGCGCATACCCCATATTTGCCACGTTGTCGCAAAGCGGCTGTAAGGCACTTGATACGAAAACGGCTCGTTAATTCCCGCCACCAAAATATTAGTCGAGTCGGGCGATACCGAAAACGATTTAAAAAGTGCAGGACTGCCAATAGCTTGAGCTTTTCCATCAAGGGTAATGTAAGCCAACTGGCCTTGACCAAAAAACTTAAATTGAGCTTCATCAAATGGGCTCGTTAATAAATTTTGATACGTGCGTGCGGGGGCTTTTTCACCAGTACTTTGCTGAATAACTGGCACAACATTTTGGCTGTTGTTTTCTAGTCGTGGTTTACCCACATTTACAGCTAGGTTTGCAATAATGGCTGTGCTGTCTGGTAACCATTGGTATGGCGATGCCGTTAAAACTGAATTTAACGCAGCACTTGAAAGCATTTTTGCTTGTTTACTTTCAACACTATAAAGCCATAAATTTGCTTCGTTTGTTTGTTCAACAATAAACGCTAAGTATTTGCTATTAGAAGACCACTTAGGCGAGCGAATAATACCATTTGGTAAGTTATTAATATTAATAACAGTGCCACTTTGCACATGTTTAAGTTCTACAGCACTAAAATTTGCGCGCACCCGTGTGCGTGAAAAATTAGCCGGGTTTAGTTTAATCCCCGCAAGCTTTAACTCTTCAATTGCAAGCTCATCAAGCGATACAACACGCCTGCGTTCAAATAGCGCAAGCCACTGACCATCACTTGATAAGTAACTTGTGGGCGCCAATTTAGCATCTACCACTGCCGCTAAATCAGGCGAAGGAGTTTGGTAGCCCTGCTCTGCATGACTAAATGGTAGTAATACAACACAACAAATAAAGGCAACTAACAGCCTAAAAGCGTTCATGTTTTTATCCTTTTGTTATTTTTTACACAATTAAGTGTATATAAACACGTTTTGCTTTGTTCATAAAGCATTAAGGTGGCTCAACACATGGCAAAAGATGACTTCACAGCCCTGTTTAAGCTACACTAACGCGTTTTTAATCTATCACTACGACAAACACAACTATGCATAACAAAGCTAAATCTGTCACAATTTTTGATGTTGCCGACCTTGCAGGTGTGTCTAAGTCAACGGTGTCTTTGGTGCTGACTCAAAGTAAAAAAGTCAGTAATAAAAGCAAACAAAAAGTATTAAAAGCAATTGATGAATTAGGCTACGTTTATAACCGCGATGCCGCAGCTATGCGCTCAAAGCGCTCTAATTTAATCGCTGTGGTTATAAATGATTTAACTGACCCTGTTATGGCACAGTTGGCCACCGAGCTTGAGCTAATATTAAACAATGAAGGTTTTCAGGCCGTTATTGTTAGCAGTAACAATAACGTTGAGCAGCAAACACAGGCAATTAATAAACTAAAAGAATACAACGCCGCCGGATTTATAATTTGCCCTGTGACTAATACATGCACCCAATGGTTAGACACATTAAGTTCTCAGCATAGCGTTGTTACGTTAATGCAAGAGCTTGCATTTAGTAATGCACCTTGTGTGTTACCCGACTACAAAAAAGCAAGCCATATAGTTAGCATGCATTTACTTTCTCAAGGGGTTACAAACATTGCGTTTATAGGCAGCAATTTACAATTAAGCAGCTGCTTAACACTTCAACACGGCTTTAATACCGCATGTGCACAACACAGTATATCGCCACTAAACGCAATCGAATGCAGTGAAAATTCCGCTCTTAGTGCCAAAAATGCTTTTGCACAGGCTTATAAAAGCACCCCTGCTATTAACGCCATTGTGTGTGCGAATGACATTATCGCCCACGGCGTGCTAGCAAGCATTAACACATTAAACTTAGCAGCTAATCAACGCATTAAAGTAGTAAGCTGTCAGCAAGTTAAAAATAGCGCCTTACTTGACGATACATTAACGAGTGTTGCAATCAGCACGCATGAAATCGCAAAACGTTGCCTTTTAGTACTACAAGAACTATTACAAAATACAGCCCCACCGGTTAAAACACTGGTAAATGTTAACTTACAAATTAAAGAGTCTAGCCAATGAAAAAAGTGCTGGTAATTGGCTACGTATGGCCAGAGCCCAACTCATCCGCTGCGGGTACGCACATGATGTCATTATTAAACGCATTTACAGCACAAAACTGGCAAGTGGAGTTTGCTACTCCCGCTCAACGCACAGAGCACATGGTAAACCTTGACGACTTTGGTATAACAAGTCAAAGCATTGCCCTTAATTGCGAAAGCTTTGACGAATACGTTAAAGCCTATAACCCAGATATTGTAATGTTTGACCGATTTATGATGGAAGAACAATTTGGTTGGCGCGTTGATAAGCATTGCCCCAATGCCATTAAGATTCTCGATACCGAAGATTTACAGTGCCTGCGAAACGCACGCCATGAAGCGCACAAAGGCGAGCGTGAATTTACAACCAGCGATTTACATTCAGACATAGCTAAACGCGAAATAGCGGCTATTTTGCGTTGCGACCTAAGCCTAATTATTTCAAGCTACGAAATGGAATTACTCAATAGCGTATTTAAGGTCGAACCAAGCTTATTACACCATTTACCGTTTATGGTCGATTTAACCTCGTTGCCCGAAACCACAAAAAGCTTTGATGAACGTCAGCACTTTATGACGATAGGTAATTTTAGGCATGCGCCAAACTGGGATGCAGTACTTTACTTACAAAAAATATGGCCGCTTATTCGCAAGCAATTACCAAAAGCAGAACTACATATTTATGGCTCTTACCCGCCACCTAAAGCCACAGCACTTAATAACCCTAAAACGGGTTTTTTAATAAAAGGCTGGGCCGATAACGCCTATGATGTAATGCAAAGTGCGCGCGTATGTTTAGCCCCTCTTAGGTTTGGCGCAGGGATTAAAGGTAAATTACTTGAAGCCATGATAATGCAAACACCCAGCGTTACCACCAGTATTGGTGTAGAGGGCATGCACAACGATTTACCTTGGTCTGGTAAAGTGGCTAATAATACCGAAGACTTTGCAAATGCAGCTGTTGAGCTTTATACCAATGAAACCGATTTTAATCATGCCCAGCAAGCTGGCAATACGCTACTTAACACCGTATTCGACAAAGTAAAATTAAGCGCGGCGCTCATTAATAAAATAGATGCAATAAGCAGCGATTTAAGCACGCATCGTGAAAAAAACTTTACCGGACAAATGCTCAAACATCACACAATGCGAAGCACACAATACATGGCGCAATGGATAGCGGAGAAAAATAAAAAATTAGATTAAAAATGACTAGACACGCACCAATTAGTCTTTAAAATCGCGCCCATTACATATGGGCGTTTTAGCCTATACTTTTAGCTAATTTATTTACACACTGGCCTAAATAAGATTTGAAAACTGCAACCTTTACAGAAAAACGCAAATTTATCGTTAAGTTGGGTAAAATGCTTCATAAATACGGTACGCCTGCCTACCGCCTAGAAGCACACTTAATGGAAGTCGCCACATACTTAGACCTCAAATCGTCGTTTGTTATGTCGCCCACCTCGGTCACCTTTGTCATTTGGACCGACGGCCATGAAGATGAGTATACGCATGTGGCACGAGTTGACCCAGGCGATCATGATTTAGGATCACTTGCCGATACCGACGACCTTGTAAATAAAATGCTTAACGAAGAATTGTCTCTTCAAGAAGTAGACCAACAGCTAGATATAATTTTTGATGCCCCTAACCCTTACAATAAATTAACGACAGGTATTGCATTTGCAACCTCGGGCGGCGCATTTGCAATGCTTATGGGCACCAGTTGGACCGATGTAACTTGGTCTGCGTTACTCACCCTTGTGGTGTATATATTTGTATTGTGGTCTATGCGCTCTAAACGTGTAGCGCATATGCTTGAACCACTTGTTGCTATTGTTTCAGCAATTATGGCTTGTGCTGTAAGCGTTTATATAACACCCGAAGTAAACATACGCTTGGTGGTGCTTTCTGCCATTATTGTATTTATACCGGGCCTTGCGCTTGCACTTGGATTGGCAGAGCTTGCAGCTCGCCACTTGGTATCGGGTACAGCAAGAGTAATGGACTCATTTATGTTGCTGTTTAAACTCTATTTTGGTGGCTTTATAGGTATAGGCATTGGCTTTGCACTTTTTGGCCAAGCAGACTTTGTTCAACCGGAGCCTTTACCCAGCTGGACACCTTGGCTTGCTATATTTTTACTGTGTAGCAGCCTAATAGTTATATTTAGAACCAAACTAAAACATGCGGGTTGGTCTATTGCATCAGGCTTTATAGCCTATGGCACAAGTATTGGGTCAGCAATGTATTTAGATTACACATTGGGTACCTTTGTTGGCGCGTTATCGGTGGGTATTTTTAGTAATTTATTTAACCGTGTTGCTAATGCGCCGGCTTCAATTGTGGCAATGCAGGGCTTGATTGTATTAGTCCCAGGTAGCAAAACCTACATTGGCTTAAATTCACTCATTGAAGGCCAAGACTTTATATATGCAGAGCATATAGGCCAGCAAACATTTTTAATATTTATGTCGCTTGTAGCCGGGCTTATATTTGCAAACGTTGCCTTACCGCCTAAAAAAAGTTTATAAAAAGCAGCGCGGTACATTCCGCGCTATTCATTATTTATTTTATCACCTTCATTTAACGCCCTCTTTTGAGCATTAATCGCATTTTTTAGTTTATTAACCTTAGCTTGTTATACTAATCTGGATTTTAAAAATAAAGGATATAACAATGCTTAAGACAAGCTTAGCGCTAGCAATCGGGCTTTCAAGCAGCCTTGCATTTGCGCAATCAGCAATCACAGTTGAAGACATTCCAAAAGTAAAATCGGTAATACAAACAAGTATTAGCCCAGATGGTGAAAGCGTTGCATTTACACGCTCGTTACCACGCAAACTTTACGTTGACGAAAATGGCAGCAATTACAGCGAACTTTACGTTGTAGACGATGAAGGTGTTGAACGCCCATTTATTACCGGCTCGGTTAATATTAAAAGCCTACAATGGTCAAACGACAGCAAAACAATTTACTTTTTGGCAAAGCTTAAAGACGATAAATTTACTTCGCTTTACCAAATTCCTGTTGATGGCGGACAAGCACAAGCAGTTATGTCATTAAAAGGGACTTCTATTTCAAGTTATCAACTAAGCCCTGACAACAAACAGCTTGCGTTATTAGCGATGCCCGCTGCCGACAAATCAGATAAAGAATTAAAAAAACTTGGTTTTAAAGCAGAAGTATACGAACTAGGTTTAAAAAACAAACAACTCTTTGTTGTTGATTTGGCCAAAGAAGATAAACCATTATCGCCAACAGCCATAAACATTGATAGCTATGTAAGCGATGTTAACTGGTCAGCCGACAGTGAAAAGCTACTCGTTAAAACTCAACCTACAGCACTTATTGACGATCGCTATACTAAATCAATGTGGCACCTTTATGATATTGCTAACGAAAAAGTAACTTTATCGTTTAAAACACAGGGTAAATTGGGCGATGCCGAGCTGTCGCATGATGGTAAATACGTCGCTATTTTAGGCGCAGAAGATAAGCATGACCCAGCAACTGGCCGCTTATTTATTGCTGACACTGAAACCGCAAAAATCACTGAGTGGCTACCTAACTTTATGGGCCACGTCGTTGATTTTGAATGGTCGCATAAGCGTAACACGCTTAACTTTATTGCCAATGTAGGTACGCAAAGCTTTGTTGCCAGTATCAAAGCAGGCTCTAATAAATACAAAAAGTTAGTTGATGAAGGCCAATTTATTGCAACGCAGTTAAGTGTTTCTGACTCAGATAAAACATTGGCACTTCGTGGTAACAGTGCTAAGCACCCTAACGAAGTGTTTATTGTGCGTAGTAAAAAAGCAAAGCGTTTAACAGACTCAAACAGCTGGCTGAACGATAAACGTTTTGCTAAACAAGAAACGATTAAACTTAACGCGCGTGATGGCGTTGAACTAGACGGCGTACTTGTATACCCGCTCGATTACAAAAAAGGCACACGCTACCCACTTATAATGTCAGTACATGGCGGCCCAGAAAGTCACGACAAAGATGGGTGGATCACCAATTACTCTCGCCCTGGCCAAATGGGTGCTGCACGTGGGTACGCGGTATTTTATCCAAACTATCGTGGTTCTACAGGTAAAGGCGTTGATTATTCAAAGCTAGGGCAAAACGATTACGCTGGTAAAGAGTTTGACGACCTAGTGGACTTTAAAAACCATTTAGTCGACATGGGTCTAGTTGACAGCAAACGTGTTGGTATCACAGGTGGTTCTTACGGCGGTTACGCCTCTGCTTGGGGTGCAACAAAACTAACTGAACATTTTGCAGCAAGTGTTATGTTTGTGGGTGTCACTAACCAACTTTCTAAGTTTGGTACCACTGATATTTCAAACGAAATGCACTTAGTGCATGCCCGTTCATACCCGTGGGATAAATGGCAATGGTATTTAGAGCGCAGCCCAATTTACTGGGCTGGTCAGTCAGAAACACCGTTGCTTATTATGCACGGTAAAGACGATCCACGCGT
>NZ_NTLW01000227.1:0-44788 GCF_002632075.1 Pseudoalteromonas sp. ESRF-bin5
CCTACACCAATTGATTTTGGCTCTATTTTAACAAGCTCAGCAAGCGGATCCTGCAAGCGACGTGCAATCGATACCGCGCCACGTAATGACACATCTAAGTCAGGAAATTCGTTAGCTGCAAATTCAGATGCTGAGTAAACCGACGCGCCAGCTTCGCTCACCATAATTTTATTAAGTTTTAACTCGGTATTTGCTTTCATAAGCTCAGCAACCAATTTGTCTGACTCGCGCGACGCTGTACCGTTACCAATGGCAATAAGTTCTACTTTGTGTTGGCGGCAAAGTTGCTCTAGTGTACGCAGCGATTTATCCCAATGGTTTTGCGGGGCATGAGGGAAAATAGTTTGCGTAGTTAGCAGTTTGCCTGTGCTGTCTACAACAGCAATTTTGCAACCGGTACGTAAACCGGGATCAAGACCAAGTGTTGTGCGTGGACCTGCAGGTGCCGCCATTAGTAAGTCTTTTAAGTTTTTAGCAAATACATCAATAGCGCCTGCTTCTGCTTTTTCGCGCATGGCTGCAAAAAATTCGTTTTCTAGGTGTAAACCTAGCTTAATTTTCCAAGCCCATTGCACCACGCTTAAAAGCCAAGTACTCGCTGCTTGGTCGGTAATATTTAAGCGGTAGTGCTGTGCAATCATATTTGCACAAAGTTGAGCAGGGTTTTCAGAACTTGGTTCAGGGTTTACATTTAATTGGAGTATGCCTTCGTTGCGAGCTCGCAGCATAGCTAATGCACGATGAGAAGGAACTTTAGTAAGTAGCTCCTGATGATCGAAGTAATCGCGATATTTAGTGCCCGCTTGTTCTTGACCTTTAATTACTGTGCTTTGTATTGCACCGTTTTGGCTTATGTGACTTCTTAATTTAGCGAGTAATTTTGCATCTTCGGCAAAACGCTCCATTAAAATAAATTTAGCACCATCAAGCACGGCTTTTGTGTCATCAAAGCCTTTATCAGCATTAATGTACTGCTCAGCGTGTTGCTCAGGATTTAAACTCGCGTCGGTAAATAACGCATCGGCTAGGGGCTCTATGCCTGCTTCTATAGCTATTTGGCCTTTGGTGCGGCGTTTTGCTTTATATGGAAGATATAAATCTTCGAGTTCTGTTTTACTTTGCGCGCTAGTGATATCGGCTTTGAGCTCTGCGGTGAGCTTCTTTTGAGATTCGATAGTCGACAAAATAAAGCTACGGCGCTCTTCAAGTTCTCGAAGGTAAGATAAACGCTGCTCTAGTAAGCGCAATTGAGTGTCATCTAAACCGCCGGTGACTTCTTTTCTGTAGCGGGCAATAAAGGGAACAGTTGCGCCTTCATCAAGTAATTTTGTTGCAGCAACAACTTGTTGTTGTTGTGCATTTAGCTCACTGGCTAAACGTGCAGAGATATCGCTCATGCAAAAACCTTTTTAAACAAAAAATAAGACCAGAAATAAATATCTGGGTCGGCTAATTGCTTGAATAATATCACATGAAGTTGTAATAAAAAGCTCTTAAAGCAAGCTATTTAACTTGCTTTAAGACGGTTGCTTTGGTTGAGATAGTTAAGTGTTAAAACAACCTCTAATGAGGGTGGTCTACGCTTTCTAGTACGTCGCTAAACGAATTGGCAATTGGGCTAATATGCAGTGGAATATGTAATGTTTTAGCAATTTGGCGAGCTGAAATTAATCCACATATTTCGTTATTGGCTGTTGTTACTAATAAAAACATCGCCCCTTGATGCTCCATTGTTTGTAAAGCATCGCCCACACAGGCATAACTTAAGCTTTGCATGCTGACACCCATTAGCTGGTTTATTGGGGTCATTACATGGCGAAGGCTCACTTCATTTCGCGGTGTATTTAAACGTTGAGCAATAATAGTAATTTTAGCGCTTTGTAAATCAGCACTAGAAACAATACCTATTAGCTTGTGGTCGTCATCCATCACTAATACAAAGTCAGACTGCTGGCTGCTCGTTTTTTTAAGGGCCTCAGCGATTGTTGCTTCGTGCTGAGCTCGAACAGGTGTTTTTTGCGTAAAGTTATTTACCATTTTTAAAGCGGGTGAGGCCAAATCGATTAACGGTTGATTGTCAGCAAATGGTTTTGCAATAACCCCATGAGAGATATTTTGGGTACGTAATTCTTTAAAGTTAGACATAATATCCACCTATTAGTTAAAAATTTAATTAAATTGAAAGTAATAAATTAAATAACAGGGGGTCCACGTTGGTACGCAGTGCTAAACGGTCTGCTAAAAGATGAACTCTTGTAAAAAGAGTGAGCGCCTTTAGGGAGTGGTTGAGCTGCCTTAAGGGAAGTGACATCAACAAATGAATCTTCGTCAAAGTCAGGAGTTGCCTGATCGGGAATATCTAAGGCAATTAAATTATTTAAAACGGTTGGGTGTTCAAGGTTGGTGTTTTGGTTGCTGGCATGCAAAGTCAAACTCACACTCATAAAAAGTGCAAACAATACGGCATTACTAAATATGCGCTGTACTACGTTTGACATAACCATTACAACCTTTGCTAATTTCACATTAAAATTATGTGCGAGCTATTTATATATAGCCTAATGCGATAATTTAAACAATCAAAAGTTAATATGATCTGAATCAAATGCTACTTAGCCGTTTTTTGATACTCAATTGAGTTTATGTACCATTCTTTTTTTCCCTGCGGTGTCATTACTTCAAAATCGTCATCAACTTGTTTTTTAATCAGTGCCCGGGCCATGGGTGAGTCGATAGAAATACAGTCTTTTCTGTCGTAAATTTCGTCGGGACCGACAATTCTGAACTTTTTTATGTCGCCTTGATCATTTTCTATTTCGACCCACGCGCCAAAAAATACTTTTCCGTCTTGCACGGGGGAGTAATCAATAATATTTAAATCGGGAATACGCTTTCGCAAATAGCGAACACGTCGGTCTATTTGGCGCAGCAGTCGCTTATTATATTGATAATCGGCGTTTTCAGAGCGATCGCCTAAGCTTGCTGCCCAGCTAACTATTTTTGTTACTTCAGGGCGTTTTACATTCCACAGGTGGTCGTGTTCTTGTTGCAGTTGCAAATAGCCTTCACGGGTAATTAAATTTGTTTTCATCGACTTTTAATTATTATTAGCTTCAATGATGGGCACGGTAATAAACTTAGAAAAATTTGTCGAGCTTAAAGTGTTTAAAGCAGCCATTATTGTTGTTTGAAATGTTCAGTAACAATCTAAGGCCGTAATTAGTTTTTGATTATTTGGTTTTTCATTTATATTAATACTTAATTGGATATAAAAATAAGAAACAGGTAATGGGACACGAAACGACAAAAGTATTGGTTGTAGACGACGATATGCGCTTACGCAGCTTATTGGAGCGTTATTTAGTAGAGCAAGGTTTTATTGTAAGAACCGCCGCAAACTCAGAGCAAATGGATAGGCTTTTAGAGCGTGAAAACTTTCACTTAATGGTTCTCGACTTAATGCTTCCCGGTGAAGATGGCTTATCTATTTGCCGTAGGTTACGCCAAAAAGAAAACGAAATCCCTATTGTTATGCTCACCGCAAAGGGCGACGAAGTCGATCGCATCATAGGTTTAGAGCTTGGCGCAGATGATTACATTCCAAAGCCATTTAATCCTCGTGAGTTACTTGCGCGCATTAAAGCCATATTACGCCGCCGCGCTAAAGAAGTGCCAGGTGCGCCCGCCGCAGAAGAAAACCTAATTGCCTTTGGTAAATTTACGCTTAATTTAGCCACTCGTGAAATGAGCGAAGGCGATAAAACAATATCGCTAACCAGCGGCGAGTTTGCCGTACTTAAAGCGCTTGTGTCACACCCAAGAGAGCCGCTTAGCCGCGATAAACTCATGAACTTAGCGCGTGGCCGAGATTACAGTGCCCTAGAGCGCAGTATTGATGTGCAAGTGTCGCGCCTTCGCCGCATGATTGAAATAGATGCGGCTAACCCGCGTTATATTCAAACTGTGTGGGGATTAGGGTACGTGTTTGTTCCTGACGGTGAAAAGTAGTTTTTATGGGATTTTTTCCACGTAGTGCGTTTGGGCAAACTGTATTTTTGGTAGCGGCGTTATTACTTATAAACCAAGTTGTATCTTACGTAACAGTTAGTTTATATGTTGTAAAACCCACCATAGAGCAAGTTAACTTAATGCTTGCTAAGCAAGTTAAAACCGTTTTTATTGACTGGGAAGACGGTATAGAAATAAACGACGACTTATCAGAAAAGTTTTTTGAAATAACCGGTATTGATGTCATGACCCAGCGCGAAGCCATGCGCCAAGGGCTTGGTCAAACCCGTGAGTACCCGATGCTTTCACGTAGTATGTCTGCGCAGTTAAATGGCTCGGCGCGGGTGCGTATTACGCAAACTGGGCCACTCGTTTATTGGATAGAGGCCCCGCAAGCGCCTGGCTATTGGGTTAAAATTCCGCTTTCAGGGTATCAAGAAAACAACCTCGAATTTTTAACGTTTTACTTATCAAGTATTGGCTTTTTGAGTGTGCTAGGTGGTTGGTTATTTGCACGCCACCTAAACCGCCCGCTTAAAGCACTGCAACAAGCCGCTGTAAAAGTGGGTAAAGGCGATTTTAGCACCAAGCTAGAAGAAGAAGGCTCTACCGAAGTAATCGAAGTAACGCGTGCGTTTAACCAAATGTCGCGCGGTATCGCTGCCCTTGAAAACGACCGCCGTTTACTTATGGCGGGTGTATCTCACGATTTACGCACACCACTTACACGTATTCGTTTAGCAACCGAGATGATGAGCGACCAAGACGAGTATCTTCGCGAAGGGATTATTTACGATATTGAAGATATGAACGGTATTATCGATCAATTTATTGAATATTTACGTCACCACAAACGCGAAGAACTCAGTTGTGAAGATGTAAACGCGTTAGTGGGTGAAGTCGTTAATTGCGAGTTAAAGCATCAGCGTTCTATTACCTTTAAAAGTAACCCTAGTATAGAGAGCATTCCGCTCAGCAGCGTGGCTATAAGGCGTGTTGTAACTAACATGATTGAAAATGCTATTCGCTATTCTGACGGCGATATAGAGGTACTTAGTTATTATAACTCCAATAAAAAGTATGTGGTCATTGCGGTAAACGATAATGGCCCAGGTATTCCTGAAAGTGAATTAGAGTCGGTATTTGAACCGTTTAAGCAAGGTGATGCTGCACGAGGCAGTGAGGGCAGTGGCCTAGGCCTTGCTATTATTAAGCGCATTGTTGATATGCACGACGGCAAAGTAAAACTAGAAAACCGGCCTGAAGGCGGCTTAAGTGCACAAATTTATCTGCCTATAAAAATAGTAAACTCTGCACAGTAACCTGTGCAGAGTTTGCTATTTGTAACACTTAAATATCTGTAAAACTGATATAACCGTGAAGCCTAAAGTGCTTTAAAGCGGATGGCAGTGCCGCCGCTTGTTGCTAGTTTTAAAGTTAGCTTATCGTTTGCACTAACTACGCGCTTTTCGATATCTAAATCATACGGCTTGTTTTTCCATTCAGCGTTTTTGCCGTCTTGGTATATATGCGCTTCAAACTTTTTACCCTTTTCTAAAAAGTCGAGTTTTACCTCAATGGTGCGGGCTTTTTCGTCAGTCACTGCACCTAAGTACCAATCGTTTCCTGAGTATTTATCGCGTTTTCGTTCTTTACGAGCGAATACAATAAAGTCGCCCACCTCGCCATCAAGCGCAATACTCTGCTGCCAATCGGTTGGTACATCTTGAATAAACTGAAAAGCATCGGGTTTAGCTAAGTAGTTTTTAGGTAGGTCGGCAGCCATTTGAATCGGGCTATACAGCACAACATAAAGTGCAAGTTGCTTGGCAAGCGTTGTTTGTGGGCGGTTTGTATCATCGCCTAAGCCATTAAAGCCCATATCAAATATACCTGGAGTAAAGTCCATTGGCCCTGCCAGCATACGGGTAAACGCAAGCATAGGGATATGCTCTGGCGGGTTAGGCGGTGTGCCCCATGCATTAAACTCTTGCCCACGTGCGCCTTCGCGCGCAATCCAGTTGGGGTAGGTACGGCGCAGGCCAGTGTCTTTTATTGGTTCGTGAGTGTTAATACTAATTTTATGTTTAGCAGCGAGCTTTACGTTATAAAGGTATTCGTTAACCATAAATTGGCCGTCGTGCCACTCATGGCGGGCAATGCCGTTTTCATCTATGCGTTTTATGTTTCCGCCATCGGCCACATAGCCCGTTTTAACTTGGCTTACGTTTGACTTTTCGTATAGGGCAAAGGCATCTTCCATTTGATTGCGATAGTTAGTTACGTTGCCTGAGGTTTCGTGGTGGCCAATTAACTGCACCCCTTTTTGCTTACCGTAACGGGTAAGCTCCTCAATATCAAAGTCGTCGTAGGGTTGTGTAAAGCTAAACACATCGCCATTAAAAAACCAGTCGCCATCCCAGCCTATGTTCCACCCTTCTACTAACACGCCGTCAAAGCCATATTCTGCGGCAAAGTCCATGTAGTATTTGGTTGTTTGAGTTGTAGCGCCGTGTTTTTCACCACTGCCCCATGTTTGCGTATTTATGTGCATCCCCCACCAAATACCGACGTATTTACCCGGTTTTACCCACGATACATCGCCCAATTTATTTGGCTCATTAAGGTTTAAAATAATATCGGAGTTAATCAGGTCGACCGCTTTACTGCCTATTTGAATAGTACGCCACGGTGTATTAAATGCGCCTTGCTTTTTTACTGCAATGCCGTCAGACCACGGTGTTAAATCGGCTTGAAAAACACCTGGTCGACGCTGGTTAAGGGTCATACCAGCATAATCGACAAGGGCTGCTTCGTGAATGCTAACGTGTACGCCCTCTTTATTTTTAAATGTAAAAGGGGTGTGTACTAAGGGGGCGTCGTTAACTGGGGTGGTGTTATAAACATATTCGTAACGGTTCCAGCCTCGGGCTGGGATCCACCACGCTGTTGCACTTTGGCTGTCGGCAATGGCAAATTCGGTAAGTTCTTTTGTGATTTCTATATTTTCAAAACCGGGTTGCTTGGGTACTTCGTATCTAAAGCCCACGCCGTTGTTAAAGGCTCTAAATTTAACAGTAAATACGCCGCCTTGTGGTTTTTTAAATGTAACAGCAACTTCGTTATGGTTGTCGGTAACGATTTGTCGTTCGCCCCAAGGTTGTTGCCACTGGGTGTTTTGTGTGTTTTGTTGTGTATGGGTTATTTTAAAGCCTTCGCTAAAAGGGGCTTGTTGTTTAAATTTAAACCCCAGTGCGGAGTGATTAATAACCGGTTTGTTTTTAAAGTCGATTGAATAGCTGGGGGTTGTTAATTCGTCAGAAATAGTTATTTTAATATTGCCGTTGGGCGATTGTAATGTGGCTGTTTGTGCAAAACAGCTGCCCGAAAAAGCGAAAAGCAAAAGTGCTGATGTTCTCATTTAAGAGATCCTTACTGTGTCAGTGTGACTTATCAGAATAAAGGCTGTTGTTAACAAATACGAATATCTACATACGTATTCATTTATCAATAAAATAGAAAGAAATAAGTAATCTAATAGGTCTATACTGTAAATAATTTGAAAAATAAGAATAGTAAGATGATGTTCAAATATTTAACGTTAATTATAGTCATGTTATTAACTTGGCAGGTACAAGCGGTTTCTATCACGGTTAACAATAATAAAAACGAGCCTATGGCTGATGCCGTGGTGTGGCTGAATTCTGAGGTGCTTTCTAGTCAATCCAGCCAAGTAGATACGCTTTATTCTATGGTGCAAAAAGATAGGGAGTTTACACCGCGCATTTTAGTTGTACCACAAAATGCAAAAGTGGAATTTCCAAACGCCGATTCAATTTTGCATCATGTGTATTCGTTTTCTGAGGCAAAAACGTTTGAATTAAAGTTATATAAGGAACAACCCAAGGCGCCATTAGTGTTTGATCAAACCGGTGTTGTTGAGTTGGGATGTAACATTCATGACTGGATGCTTGGTTATATTGTGGTTGTTGATAGCCCTATTTTTGATATTACCGATAACAGCGGACATGTAAATTTAACCGCAGAGCCAGGTGAGTACACACTTAATGTTTGGCATTCAGGGTTTGGCGATATAAGCCATGTTGAGTCTAAAAAAGTAACCATAGGGCAAGCTCCATTTATATATAAAATTAAACAAGCGATAACTGAGCAGTTTGATTTTGCTACGGATGAATTTGATGATTATTAACCACATGCTTAAATATGCGGTTGTGAGTGGTGTGTTTTTATTTAGCGCGTCAATCAGTGCACAGGTTAAGGGGCTGCTACAAGTGCGTGCAGTTCAAGGTGATGCGCTAAAAAGTTTTCAAGATGGAGGCACCGGCTTATACCGACACGATGCTAAAAACGATGGCGTTTTATTATCGCAAGGTATTATTGACGTGCGCGCCGATTTAGCAACAAGTTGGTCTGCTCATGGGGTGTTAAACGTTAATCAGGACCCTGATGTAGGTTTAGGTTTAACACAAGCCTATTTTACATATAAACCATTAACTAGTAGCGCTTATAAGTGGCATGTACGAGTGGGTGGGTTTTATCCGCTAATGTCGTTAGAGAACCCAGATATTGGCTGGACATCTCCTTACAACTATACCAATTCAGCAATTAATAGTTGGATAGGTGAAGAGCTTAGAACCGTTGGCGCAGAGGTAACAATAAAACGCCCCGCTAAACGTTTTAACAGCCCGCATAGTTTTAGTTTAGTGGGTGCAACATTTAAAGGTAACGACCCTACAGGCACGTTACTATCTTGGCGTGGCTTTGCCATGCACGACAGACAAACTACATTTAACGAAGGTATTAGGTTTGCACCCGTTGCAGCACTTAGCGAATATGCATTGCGTTGGCAGGCAAATCAGGTTTTACCATTTGAAGAAGTTGATGGACGCTTTGGTTATTACCTTGGTGTTCACTGGGATTATTTAAAACAATCACAATTTAGAGTTTATTATTACGATAATAATGGCGATCCAACTAAACTGAACATTAGCTCAGGACAATATGCATGGAATACACGTTTTACCAGTGCTGCATGGTTATATAAATTTAATAATAAAACGCGTTTTATAACACAGGTACTAAGCGGTAAAACCGAAATGGGGCATAGCAAATTAATAGATAACGACTTTTACAGCCATTATTTAATGCTAAGCCATAAAGAAGGTAAACATAGAATATCGTTGCGGTACGATTACTTTAAAGTAACCGATAACGACACGACGGTATTTGACCCAAATGCAAGCAATGGCGAAGGGGTAACAGCCTCTTGGCGTTACGCGTTTAGCAAACATGGTCAAATTGGTATTGAAGGCTCAGCACTAAAAAGTTTTGTAGACAATAGAGCTGCAATGGGGCTGCAGCAGAGAGCTTCGCAGCAGCAAGTAATGATTAACACGCAATGGAAGTTTTAGGTTTTATCAACCTACTGCAATTTTAGGTTTAATTTGTAAGAGGCGTTTAGGGTCTTGTAGGGTGATAAAATGAATTTGCATAGTATTCGCGTTAAAGTGTCGTTTCCGATAGTTGTTTTAGGACTTGCCATACTCTCGTTAATTGTGGGGTATACCTACTTAATAACCTTACAAAAAAATGCACTTGATGTGCAGTCTGAAAAATTTATTAAGGCGCTGTCTCTTGCTTTAAACGCAGACCGCGACCTATACCAAGCTAAAGTGGCCGAATTAAATTTAGTAGCTCATTCAAAAAATACAGAAAAGTACCAGGCAGAGCACGAAGAAAATGCAATGCAAGTTACTGATAAACTTAATCAGTATTTATCTTTAATGAAAGATTACCCAAGTATAGCTAAAGAGCTAAATGGCTTTGAAAACGACTTTAATGCCTGGCTTACAGCGTCAAAAAGCTACATGGCTGATAAAAATAGCCAAGCTAAACAAAAGAATTCGGAGCAAGCATTTGCCACTTTAAGGATTAAGCTTGATAAAGCTGGTGAGCTGGCTGAAAAAACCTCGGAGCAAGAAATCATCACGCTTTCATCCAATATCATTTCAACAAAAATGATGATGCTGACAGTGGTTGCTATTATTTTAATTGCAGCGAGTTGGTTTAGTTACAGTGTACCTAAACAACTTACTCGCCAAATTAATTATGTAACTAAGCGTATTAGTGATATTGCCTCAGGAGATGGCGATTTAACTGGTCGAATACAAGTAACGTCTAAAGATGAGTTTTCTGACTTAGCCACCGAATTTAATACTTTTTTAGATAACTTACAGCAATTGATACGCGACATATTAGAGCAATCTAAAGAGTTAAATGGTTTAGGTGTTGAGCTTAGCAAAGTGGCCACCCAAAATAACAGTGTAAACCAAGCCTTGGGGCAAGCGTCGGAATCTATTGTAAGCGCAGTACATGAAATGAGCACTGTTAGCAAGGAGGTTGCAGGGGTTGCACAGCAGTCATCAAGCGAAGCCGATAATTCGTTAAAACTAGCGCAACAAGGGCTTAGTGCGGTGGCTAATTCTAGTTCGCGAATTACCTCTCTCTCTAGCAACATGGAGCAAGCTATGGCGCGCTCTACTGAGCTGCAACAAAGCTCTGATAACATAGCTAAAGTTTTAGAGGTCATTCGCGCCATAGCAGAACAAACAAACTTATTAGCACTTAATGCAGCTATAGAGGCTGCACGTGCTGGCGAATACGGGCGAGGCTTTGCGGTTGTGGCTGACGAAGTAAGAACGCTCGCTACGCGCACACAAGATAGTACCAACGATATTCAACAAATGATTGAGTTGTTTGCATCGAGTGTATCGCAGTCGATTAATGCCATAGGTGAGAGTAAGCAATTTGCAGATGATGCTGTGGAGTCGTTTTCGCAAACTAACGATATACTCAATGCTATGCAAAGTTCATCTACTAAAGTAAACGATATGGCTATGCAAACTGCGCAAGCTACCGAAGAGCAAACAACGGTTTCTGATGAAATAAGCCATAACTTATCATCACTTAACGATCAAACCTTAGAGGGTGGGTCGCTTGCGCGCACAACGCAAGATGTATCAAATAAAATGGAGCAGTTAACAGACGAGCTAAATCGATTAGTTAACCGGTTTAAGGTTTAACGTAACAAAAAGGGAGCGTGTAGAGCTCCCTTTGTAGAATATTAACACTTATTATTTTTTATCAAACGCGCGTTTCATAAAGTTAGGTGTTGCTAATGCACCATGGTGAATACCGCTGTTGTAGTATTCACTTTGCTCGGCTATTTGTGCTGCGCCATCTTCTCTGAAGCCGTTAAAGGTTTCAGACTTACGAGCAAGTGTTACCGACCATAAACCGCTTGGGTAAATTGGTTGTGGGAATGGTAATGTTTGTAAATCGTTAAAGCCAACACTTAACATCGCTTCACGCATTTCAACCAGTAGTGGCATATGCATAAGTGGCGATTCACTTTGCTGTACTAAAATACCACCAGGGCGAAGTGCATTTAAGCAGCTTGTGTAAAATGCATGGTTAAATAGACCTTCGCCAGGTCCTACCGGGTCAGTACCATCAACAATAACCACGTCGATAGACTCACTAGCTGCTTCGCGCATGTACTTAATACCATCGTCAAACATAACTGTAGCGCGTGCATCGTTATTAGACTCGCATAGCTCTGGGAAATATTTTAACGACATTTGCGTGACTACTTCGTCTATGTCAATTTGCGTTACGCTTTCTACGCCAGGGTGCTTTAATACTTCACGTAACGTGCCGCAGTCGCCGCCACCAATAATAACCACATTTTTAGGGTTTGGGTGTGCTAAAAGTGCAGGGTGGCTGATCATTTCATGATAAAAAAAGTTTTCGCGGGTTGATACCATGGTACAACCGTCGATGATCATTAAATTACCAAAGTCTGTGGTTTCGAACATTTCTACTTTTTGAAAAGGAGACTGTTTTTCATCTAACTTTTTGTTAATACGTAATGAAAATGCGCTGCCGTCACGGTCGCTAATTTCAGTAAACCACTTACTTTGATCTAAGTTTGCCATAGTTGCTGATACACTTTTTAGGTTGAGGTAAAAAAAGGGCAATTCTGCCAGTGCTTGGCAGTTTGCTCAATGACATTTTAACTGATTTAGCGAATAAAGTTAGTTAGGAGTGAGTGAAAGTTCAATTTTTGTTAGCCTAGGAGATAGCGACGTATTAAAATGCGCCTTTATACCTAATTGACGAAAGAAGAGTTGCCATGACCTGGGGTTTAGAAACAGCACGTGCCACTTATAATGTTGCTCATTGGAGTGATGGCTATTTTGATATTAATGCACAAGGCGAATTGGTTGCCTACCCCGACGGCGATCAAAGCAAAGCTGCAATCTCTTTAACCGATTTAACTGAGCAATTTAAACAGCAAGGGTTAACACTGCCTGTTTTAGTGCGCTTTACCGACATTTTAAAAAATCGTGTCGATACGCTTACTAATGCTTTTACTAAAGCGCGCAGCAGTCGTGAGTACAATGGTAAATACACCTGTGTTTATCCTATCAAAGTAAATCAGCAGCGCTCTGTTGTTAGTAAATTATTGGCGCACCCAAGCGGGTTAGTTGGCCTTGAAGCGGGCTCAAAACCAGAGTTAATGGCTATTTTAGGTGTGGCAAAAGAGCCAATCACTATTGTATGTAATGGCTATAAAGACAGTGAGTTTTTACGTTTAGCGTGCATTGGCCAAGCTATGGGGCACAGCGTAAAAATAGTAGTAGAAAAGCTATCTGAGCTAACCACTTTACTTGAAGAAATCGATAATTTGGGTATTGAACCTGCAATAGGTATTCGTATACGCTTAAATTCGGTGGGTAAAGGTAAGTGGCAAAATACCGGTGGCGAAAAAGGTAAGTTTGGTTTAACTGCAGGGCAAGTATTAAGTGCGGTAGAAGTGCTTAAAAAACACAATAAATTACACTTGATGCAAATGGTGCATTTTCATATTGGCTCTCAAATTGCCAATATACGTGATATACACCGCGCACTTCGTGAATGTGCGCGTCACTTTGCAGAATTAACACAGCTAGGTGTGCCGCTCAATACCGTAGATGTTGGGGGCGGTTTAGGCGTAGATTATGAAGGGTCGGGCTCTCGTAGTGCATGCTCAATGAACTACACAGTGGAAGAGTATGCTCGTAATGTAGTCAATGCGTTTGCTGAGGTGTGCGACCAACACGATTTAACCCATCCGGCTATTATTACAGAATCAGGCCGTGCTTTAACCGCGCATCATGCGGTACTCATCACCGATGTGATTGACGTTGAAAAAGCACCCAATCATTTAAATCCAGAACCACCGCTTGAAAACAGCGTGTTAGTGCTTGATGAAATGTGGCAATGCTTACAGCGTTTGAATCCGCGTATGGCGCTAGAAATTTACCACGATGCGATGCACTTATTTAGCGAAGCTCACGATCAGTACGTACATGGTTTAGTAAGCATGTTAGAGTGGGCGAAAATAGAGCAGCTTTATTTTACTATTTTACACCGCGTGCGTGCATCGCTTAGCAATAACGCCCGCGCACACCGAGAAGTACTTGACGATTTAAATGAAAAATTAGCCGATAAACTGTTTGTTAATTTTTCACTTTTTCAGTCGTTACCAGATGTGTGGGGCATACAGCAGTTGTTTCCGGTTATGCCAATCGAAAACTTAACGCAACCACTTACTCAGCGCGCCATAATCCAAGATATTACTTGTGACTCGGATGGGCAAATACGCGAATACGTTGAAGGTGCAGGTATTGAAACAAGTTTACCAATCCCCGAATATAAGCATGGCGAACAATACCACCTTGCTATGTTTATGGTGGGCGCGTATCAAGAGATTTTAGGTGACCTACATAACCTATTTGGCGACACCGATTCAGTGCATGTTGAGCTAAACGACGACGGCTATGTATTAACCAATGCCATAAAAGGTGATAGCGTTAAGGATGTATTAAAGTTTGTTGATTACGATAGCGCTATTTTAGCTGAAAATTTTGCTTATCAAATTAATAAACTAGATGCCTCAGAGCAGTGTAAAGCAAGTTACCTGGCTGAACTTAATGCAGGGCTTGAAGGCTACACCTATTTTGAAGATTAATTTTTAAGTATAAAAGCGCAGTGTTTGCTGCTGCGCACCGTTAAAGGAATAGAAGTAATGTCAGTTATTCGTAGTGTTTTTAGTCTTATTTTTTATGCATTAAACACACTTTTTTGGTTTATACCTATTTTTATATGTGGCTTGTTAAAGCTTATTCCTATTAAACCATTACAAAAGTTATTGAGCTGGATTGCTAAACAGTGCGCCACTATTTGGGTGTCGTTTAATACCTTAAACCAGCGGCTGTTTACACCAACAAAACTTAACGTGACGGGCTTGGATTCTCTGAAACTAAAAGATTGGTATTTGGTGATTGCCAATCATCAAAGCTGGGTTGATATTTTAGTATTGCAGCGCGTATTTAATCGCAAAATTCCGTTTTTAAATTTCTTTTTAAAGAAAGAGCTTATTTATGTGCCTATTTTGGGCTTATGTTGGTGGGCGCTCGACTTTCCATTTATGACGCGCACGAGCAAAAGTCAGCTTAAAAAGAACCCTAAATTACGTGGCAAAGACTTAGAAACAACACGTAAAGCCTGCGAAAAATTTAAAGAAATGCCTGTAACGGTAGTTAACTTTGTTGAAGGTACGCGCTTTACACAAAGTAAACATGCAAAACAGCAAAGCCCATTTCCGCATTTATTAAAACCAAAAGCCGGTGGCATTGCCTTTGTTATGCAAGCAATGGGTGAGCAAATTTCTCAAGTAGTGAATGTTACCTTGCATTACCCTGACGGTATTCCTACGTTTATGGACTTTGCTGGTGGGAAAGTAAAAAATATTAATGTACACGTGAATGTCATGCCGGTAAGTGATGAGCTAATTGGTGATTACACGGGTGATTCTGAATTTAGAGTTCGTTTTCAAAGCGAGTTAAATCGTTTATGGGAAGAAAAAGAACAAACGTTGCAATCACTTGACGCCCCAACAAGTACAAAATAACACGGTGAGCTTACAGTTATGCTAAAAAAATGGTTACCAAATTGGCTAAACGGCCTAATTGTAGGCTGCGTATTATTTACTAACCTTATAATTTTTGGCGTGTTGGTATTACTTTTAGGATTAGTGAAACTATTACTGCCTATTCATGCTGTTAATCGTTTATTACATAGCGCTTATCGGGGGTGGTGTAATGGTAATCGATTGGGTTTATGGCTAGGCTGCCCAGACATTAAAATTGATGTGAAAGGTGATTTAAATTCAAAAAGTTGGTACTTACTAATTTGTAACCATATGAGCTGGTTAGATATTACGGTGCTTAGCTCTATGCATGCGTTACCCGCGCCTAAGTTTTTTTTAAAAGACGATTTAAAATATGTGCCATTTATTGGCACTGGTGCGTGGGCGATGGGAATGCCATTTATGAAACGTGTAAGCAAAGCGCAAATAGCTAAAAACCCAAAGCTTAAAGGGTTAGACATAGAGCGCACTAAAAACAGCTGTCGTAACTTTCGTAACCATCCAACAACTATTATCAACTTTGTTGAAGGAACGCGTTATACCCCCGCTAAACATGCACAACAGCAAAGCCCATTTAAGCATTTACTAAAGCCAAAAGCAGGCGGAATTGCATTTGCACTTGAGGTACTCGGAACCCAGTTTGATGCTATGTTAAATACCAGTTTGGTCTATAGCGGTAAGTCAGATCATGTGTGCCGCAACTTATTAAAAGGTGAGCTAGACTCTATTCACGTATCAATTGATGTAATGGCTATTACCGACACTATGTTAGGTAGCTATCAAACAGATGAAGCGTTCAAAGCTAACTTTCAACAATATGTGAACGACTTATGGGTTGCAAAAGATAAGCAATTAGCAGGTATTTATGCCCAGCAAGCTATGCCAGATGCACAAATTAGTAAGGAAGCCAAAACACTATGACCAACACCCATATACAAGAGCTAATTGCTCCTTGGTTTGAAAATGTCCCCGACGCTGCTTTTTTTAGTGCACTAACGGCTACCGCCATTGGCATTTGTTCGTTATTTGTTGTGTATTTATTTACTCGCAGGCTTATGCTGCCAGGTATTCAAAAGGTGGTTACTAAGTTATCGCCTGAGCGTATTGGCGCGCTTTCTCCAATGTTAACTAAGCTTAATAAGCGTATTGCTGGGCTACTGTGTTGTGTATTGTTTTTAGCCACCTTCGATAGTGTATATCCGGTTGGTGAGTTAGCGGCTGAAATACTTAAAACCATAGGCCAAGCCTTATTAATTATTTATACCGGTTTTATTATCAGCAGTATTGTTAGTCTTGCTGCTGCTATTTATAACCAATTAGACTTTGCCCGAGAAGTCCCCATTCAAGGCCTTGTGCAAGTTGTAAAACTAATTACCTTTATTGTGTGTGGCATTTTAATTGTTAGTATTGTGCTTGAAAAATCACCGACATATATTCTTTCGGGTTTTGGTGCGATTGCCGCCGTCACTTTATTAGTATTTAAAGATACAATTTTAGGGTTTGTTGCCAGTATACAAATTGCGGCTAACCGATTAGTAACTTATGGTGATTGGATCCAAGTTGATAATTACGGCGCCGATGGTGAGGTAATAGACTTAGGCTTAAACACGGTAAAAGTACGTAATTGGGATAATACCATTACGACGATTCCTACTTACATGCTGGTGGCCGGATCGTTCAAAAACTGGCGAGGTATGCAAGAGTCGGGTGGAAGGCGGATTAAGCGCTCACTCAATATTGATATGAACAGTATTTGCTTAGTAAACGACGAGTTTAGAGCGCAAATTGATGCGGCTATTCCGCTACATGAGTATATTCGAGTGTCGGCATTACCAGAGCCAGTGTCTAATTTAGGGCTGTTTCGTCGTTATGCTGAAGGGTATTTAAAGCAGCATAGTAAAATAAACTCTTCGCTTACTTTAATGGTGAGAGAGCTTCAACCGTTAAACCACGGTTTACCTATTGAATTTTACTGTTTTAGTGAAGATAAGCGCTGGATCTCTTACGAACATTTGCAAGCCGAAATAATGGATCATTTACTTGCCGTACTGCCTATTTTTGGATTACGCGCTTATCAAAGTGTGAGTGGGCAGTTAAGCCCGCCAACCAATGCGGGGCAAAATGAAAAGCCCAGTATTAAAGTGCCCAATAATGCTGTGCAAGACCCACACTAATAAATAATATTAATAGCCACCAAATAGGTGGCTTTTTAAGTCGTAGCCATGCAAAAGCCACAACAACTAACCCAATATGTAACCAGCTGTGCACTGCAGATGTCCAAATAGGTGAGTATAAAGCTGCGGCCAAAAAGCCCACAACGGCGGCATTAAGTGCGGCAATTGAACTAGCAAAACGCGGTTTATCAGCCAAGTTAAGCCAGCTTTTTTGAAATGCTAACATCAATAAAAAGCCGGGCGCAAAAATTAATAACGTGGCAACCAGTGCGCCAAATAAAGGCTGCGCAGTATTAAGTTGTGCACCTAAATAAGTCGCAATAGTAAACATAGGGCCAGGTATTGCTTGAGCGCTGGCATAGGCACTTAAAAACTGATCGTCACTCAGCGCAGGTACACCTGCTTGCAATACGGGTAATACAACGTGCCCACCACCAAATACCATAGCGCCTGCTTGGTAAAAAGGCGCAAATAATGCAAATTCTTTTCCAAGCGGGGCAAAGCTAATAGCCAGTAATAATACAAATAAGCTCAGAGCAACCCAGTTAATATTACTTTTTGTGTCGGTATTCGTATTTTGATTTGCCTCGCCTAATTTTAATAAAGGCCATATAGCACCAATAGTTGCAGCAATAACTAAAACTGCAATTTGCGTGCTTAACACGGGCAGTAGAACAAGCGCTAAGGTGCTAAATAGTGCAAGTAACTTAAGCACCGCACTTGTGCAAAAGCTTTTAGCCATAGACAGTGTGGCATCAGCTACGATGACCACGGCAAATAGTTTCAAACCTGCAATAATCGCATAGTAAACGGCGTCAAATTGGTGTGCACTAATGGCCAGTATCACCATAATTAAAAAAGATGGCAGCGTAAAACCAACAAATGCGGTAATACCACCTAATATCCCTGCGCGTTCAACGCCAATAGCAAAGCTCACTTGGCTCGAACCAGGTCCCGGCAACGCTTGGCTTAAACTAATTAATTGCGCGTAGCGTGTGTTGGTGATCCAATTTAGTGTATCTACAAAGTGGCGCTTAAAATAGCCTAAGTGTGCCGCTGGACCACCAAAGCTCATGCAGCCAAGTAGAAAAAACTGCCTAAAAATAGCAATTAGCATTGCGCTTTTATCCTTTTTTAAATTCATTAAATTGTCACAAAGGAATGTGACATATTTATTAAAACTCAATTTTTTAGGGTTAATAACAAAATTATAAGGTGATTGTTACGCACTTCATAGTTTGTTCATACAGGTAATTACATACTGTTGCTAAATTCTAAATGAATAGGACATCATCATGACATTATCAAAATCACTTTTGAGCGTTACAGTAGTAGCCGTATTACTTTCAGGTTGCGAAATGAATAACACCGGCAAAGGCGCAGCAATTGGTGCAGCTGCTGGTGGCGTGTTAGGTAAAGCAACGGGTAACCACAAAGACAAGCGTATATTTATTGGTGCTGCTATTGGCGCATTAGCAGGTGCTGCTGTAGGTGACTACATGGATAAGCAAGAAGAAGCGTTTCGTGATGAACTAGCAGGCTCGGGCGTTGAAGTAGTTCGCGAAGGCGATAACTTACGCTTGGTTATGCCCTCTAATATTACGTTTGCAACCGACCAATCATACATTTCAACAGGGTTTAACGATACCCTAAACGCCATTGCTAAAGTTATGAACAAGTATGAGAAAACCTACCTAAGCGTAGAAGGGCATACAGATAGCACAGGGCAAGATAGCTACAACATGAACTTATCGCGCGAACGTGCTCAAAGTGTAAAAGCTTACTTAGCCAACCAAGACATTATGGCAGCGCGTATTAGCACTAGCGGCTTTGGTGAAACACGCCCAATTGCCACTAACGATACTGCAAATGGCCGTGCTCAAAACCGCCGTGTAGAAATTCAAATAGTGCCAAACACAGAGGGTTAATCCTTATTAAACTGTAATTCACACAGCTTTTGATACAACGGGTTACTTGCTACTAATTCTTGGTGAGTGCCCGTTGCAATAATTTCTCCATTTTCCATGACTACAATCATATCTGCGTGGATAACTGTTGCTAGCCTATGCGCAATTATAAGCGTGGTGCGATTTTGCATTAAGTGCTCAAGCGCGGCTTGAACGTGGTGCTCGCTTTGCGCATCGAGTGCGCTGGTTGCTTCATCAAGAAGGAGTATTTCTGGGTCTTTTAAAATAGCCCTAGCAAGTACAATACGCTGCTTTTGCCCACCGGATAACCTAACGCCTTGCTCGCCTAAAAAGCTGTTGTAACCTTGTGGTAATTGTTTAATAAATTCATCGGCATGAGCATGTTTTGCAGCAGCGTATACTTGTTCATCAGTGGCGTTTGGATTGCCGTAACGAATGTTATGCATTACATCTGAGCTAAATAAAATAGGGTTTTGTGCCACCATGCCCATTTTATCGCGCAGAGTGTTTAAAGAGAGCGACTTAATATCAATATCGTGAAATTTTATTGCGCCACTAGCTGGGTCGTAAAAGCGCTGTAGTAGCTCAAATAAGGTTGTTTTACCTGCGCCAGATGGGCCAACAATAGCGACTGTTTGACCTTGCGAAATGCTTAAGCTTATTTTGTTAAGTGCACTGACATCCGGGCGAGACGGATAATTAAAGCTGATATTTTCAAGCGAGATTGCAGGTAAACTTGCGTTATTTTGTAGCTGAGCGTCTTGCGGGTTTTCAGGATTTTCAATTTCACTTTTTACCGCAAGTAATTCAAGTAAGCGGGCGGCTGCGCCTGCCGCTCTTTGCAATTCGCCGTACACTTCTGCAACCGTTGCCACCGACATTGCCACCATAATAGCGTAAAACACAAACGCACCCAGTTCACCCCCGGTCATAGTGCCTGCCAGTACATCACTGCCGCCAACCCAAAGCATTGCGCTGATGGCACTAAAGGTTAAAAATATTACAGCGGCAATTAAAAACGAGCGCTGTTTAATGCGGCTTTTGGCAACGTTAAAGGCTTTTTCGGTTTCAAGTGCAAAAGCATGTTGCTCTTGTGTTTCGTGGCTATAGCTTTGTACCACTTTAATATTTTGAATGATCTCGCCGGCATAGGTGCTTATATCGGCAATGGCGTCTTGACTAGAGCTTGCAAGTTTACGCACCTTTTTGCCAAATACCATCATTGGCACTAATACCAGCGGCACACACGCAACCACTACGAGCGTAAGCTTTAAGTTGGTAATTAATAACATTACCAAACCGCCAACCAGCATTAACGCGCTACGCAGCGCCATAGAAAACGATGAGCCAATAATTGATTGCAGCAAAGTGGTGTCGGTTGTTAAACGCGACATAAGCTCGCCACTGCGGTTTTCTTCAAAGTAGCTTGGGTGCAAAGTAACAATGCGATTAAACACGGCTTTACGAATATCGTTACTGACTCGCTCGCCAATCCACGACATTAGATAAAAGCGGCTAAAGGTGCCTACAGCCAATAAGCTAATTAAACCAATAAGTACCAATACAGCTTGTTGAAGTTGCGCTTGAGAGCCCGCAATAAAGCCATGATCTATAACAAACTTAACGCCTTGGCCTAGCGATAAGTTAACGCCAGCCGTTACTAATAAAGCGCCAAGGGCTGCTATAACCATCCATTTATAGGGTTTTATAAATGCAAAAATAGGCAATAAACTGCTAAAGGCAGCTTTTTCGGTTGCGGGGGTACTGTTTGGCATAGTGGATTCTTTTTATAAGTTGAGGTATAGATATGGCATCATTGGATTAAAAATCAATAGCTTTAAAAATCATCAATAAGGAATTGTTATGACAAGCAACATAGTAACAGGCCAATTTACGGTGGCCTTAGCCCCACTAGATGGCTATGCCAAAGGACAAAACGGCATTAATTTAGGGCGTATGTCGATTGATAAAACATTTACAGGCAAGCTTAATGCTTCTAGCCAAGGCGAAATGTTAAGCGCTATGACACCTGTGCAAGGCAGTGCTGGTTATGTAGCAATAGAGCAAGTAATAGGCGAACTTGAAGGCAAAAAAGGCAGTTTTGTATTACAACATTTTGGCACTATGGATAAAGGCCAAGACAGCCTAATTTTAACTGTAATTTCCGACTCAGGCACTGATGAGCTAGAAGGATTAGCCGGCAGTATGAAAATACGCATTGAAAACGGTGTACATTACTACGATTTTCAATACACGTTATAAGATACACAGGGATTTAAATGCAAAAAGTAATCGAATTTAGAAAGACCCGCTTTATGGGTGGGGTAAATATAGCGGCGCTGAATGATCGCATACAGGAATTAAATCAAGATGGCTGGAAAGTAATTAGCGTAGTGCCAATAACCGGTTTTTATGGGCAAGTGCATGGTTATACATTATTTATTGAAATTGACGAGCTGTAAATGACTCTTTCTATGTGGTTAGGCCTAGTGGCTATTTGTATGATGGGCGCAATGTCGCCGGGTCCAAGCCTTGCGGTTGTATTAAAGCATTCGCTCAACGGCAGTATGAAAAATGGCATGCTAGCGGCGCTAAGTCATGGTATTGGAGTGGGACTATATGCGGGAGCCTCATTACTTGGCTTGGGTGCGTTAATGCTACAGTTTCCTACTGTGTATCAGGTGTTAGTGTATTTAGGCGCTGCCTATTTAGCTTACCTAGGAATTAAAATTTTATTGTCTAAACCCAACAATGATGAACTTAAAATACAAAATAGCGAAGTGAGTAGCATTAAAGCATTACAAGATGGGTTTGCCATTGCCTTTTTAAATCCCAAACTTGCTATTTTCTTTTTAGCCTTGTTTTCACAGTTTATTGATCCAGAAAATCTAACCCTAAGCATTGCAATGGTGATGTGTTTAACTGTATTTGTGATTGATACCGGTTGGTACTTACTTGTTGCCGCCCTAACAGAGTTTTCTAAAAACCGTTTTGGGTTTACTAAACACAATCCATGGTTAGACAAAGTACTGGGTTTTATATTTGTTGCCTTAGCCATTAGGGTGGTAGTGAGTATTTAAGCTATTGCTAGCTAAATTGCTCAAAATAGCTGCAGCCTAAGCAGGCTATACTGCATACGTATTCATCACAAAATATTCACCTTTTGGTTACAATTTGTTGGTTGTGTTTTTACTGCACTGACACACCACACAAAACAATAACCAAAAGGCACACACATGCAAAAGTTTAAATTAAATGCGCTCATGCTGGCATTATTTGCCGCCAATAGTGCTATTGCAGCTACTGAAGAACCACCTGAGGAGACGAGCAAAACCGCTCAAGTTCAAACCGATGTAGAAGTGATTGAAGTGCGCGGCTTTAGTCGCAGCTTAATTCAATCGCTTAACCAAAAGCGATTTAGCGATACGGTGTCAGAACAAATTTCTGCTGATGACCTAGGCGCATTACCTGATATTTCAATGGCCGATGCACTGACTCGTTTACCGGGTATTTCAGCTGTGCGTACTGGTGGGCAGGCTGCACAAATTAATATACGCGGGCTGTCGGGCGGCTTTGTTTTTTCAACACTTAACGGTCGTGAGCAGGTATCTACAAGTGGTAGCCGCAGTATTGAGTTTGACCAATACCCATCAGAATTAATTAGCTCTGCGGCGGTATATAAATCGCCAAAGGCATCGCTTATAGAAGGTGGTGTGGCAGGTACGGTAGAGCTTGAAACAGCCAGCCCACTCAATAATGATCAAAAGCATAAATTTGTAGCTAATGTGCGCGGTATGTATAACGACCGTGCATCTGAGGTATCGGATGCCACTGAGTTTGGTGACCGAATTAGCTTTTCGTATCAAGGTAAATATTTAGACGATACATTAGGTGTAGCACTGGGGTTTGCGCGTTTATTTCAGCCAAGTGTAGCAACACAGTTTATTGGCCTTGCTTACAACGATAGAAAAGATGTTGATGGCGTACCAAACGACACAAATGGCCCCATAGATAGCCCAGAAAGTGAATACATTAGCGAGGGCTTTGAGCTACAGCATTTAGGCGGTGAAGAAACCCGTAATGGCTATTTGGCTGCCATAGAGTGGGCACCGGTAGATAATTTTAAATTAAAAGGTGATGCGTTTTTATCGCGCTTTGATAAAGAGTCATTTGCCCGCGGTTTTAGGGTTAAATTAGGCGGCCCATCTGCAGCATACGCAAATGCGCAACTTGATGGCAATGCTGTAATTGGTGCTGCGGTTAATCGTACTTCGAAAAGTTATACCCGTGTTGAAATAGTGAATGACGACAACCAAGATTTTGACGAAGTAGACAGCTTTGGCGTTAATGCCGATTGGCAAGTAACCGATAGACTAAATGTTAATGCTGATGTAGCGCTTTCTCGCGCAAAAAGTAATTTTAGAAACGGTTTGTTGTGGAGCTTAGTGGCTGAAGATGCCAATGCAGAAACGCCGGTATTTGATAGCAACGTTGCAATTAACTATCAGTTAAATGGGTTAAATTTACCTGACGTTGGGTTTAATCAGGCGGCCGCCTTTAGCGATATAGACCGAGTAATGGTCAGTAAATATGGTATTTACCCTGATCAAACCGAAGATGAAGTAACGGCATTTAGACTCGATTTTAAATACGAGTTAGAAAGCGATATATTTAGCTCAGTAGAATTTGGTGCACGCTATTCAGATAGAGAATACAGCCGAAAGCGCTCGGTATTTGAGTACGGTAACGACGGGGCATTTTCAACAACGCAGCCACCTTTGCGTTTAACCGACGATATGGCATCAGTGGTTGATTGGCAGGGCGACTTTAGTTATTTCCCATCGTATTTAGCCATTGATTTAGATAAAGCACTTAATGCGTGGTTTCCAGATGGCACACCAGAACCCGTTCAAACATGGGGCAACGCCGATGGCGTAGACGACGCGCAAGGTTACACAACTAACTATTCGTGGTCAGTGTTACAAAGCGGCTCGGTGTTTGAAGATGTGCTAGCCGCGTACGTTATGGTAAACATTAACACGCAAATTGCCGGCCTTGACCTATCAGGTAATGTGGGTGTGCGCCGTATCGAAACCGACCAATCAGCAACCGTACTTGAAAACGTAGCAGGCGATGCGCGCTTAGGTGCGCAAAATATTGTTGATGAGAACGGCATTGTTAATGACTTATACGCGCCTAATGTATTAGGCACTAAATATACAGATTACCTGCCTTCGCTAAATTTAAACCTGCAACTTAACGACAATTCACTTGTACGCTTTGCTGCGGCTAAAGTTATGTCGCGTGCGCCAATTAACCGCTTAGCGGGCGATGCCAGCGCAAACGTAAGTGACGATGGTGTTATTAACGGTTCAAGTAATAACAACCCATTTTTAAAACCCTTTTATGCTGACCAGTACGACTTATCTTACGAATATTATTTTGAAGAAGGTAACGGTACTGTCGCTGCGGCGTTATTTTATAAAAATATAGACTCGTTTGTTGAAACGCTATCGATTGAGAACTTCGACTTTAAAGGTAATGGCTTTAATGTCCCTGATTCTATAGAAGATCCGGTCAGTGGTGAGCAAGTTGCTACAACAAACGGTATTTACACCACGGCAGTTAATAATGGCGAAGGTGGCTACATTAGAGGGCTAGAGCTTGCCTATACGCAAGTGTTTACCTTTTTACCAGAGCCATTTAATGGCTTAGGCGCTAATGCAAGTTACTCATACACCGAAAGTGAAATTGAATCGATAACCAGTTTAGGGGGCGATACTCTCGTTCAATCTTTACCTGGATTATCTAATAACGTGCTTAATGCTACGTTATTTTATGCTTTAGACGATTTTGAAACGCGCCTTAATGTACGCTACCGCGATGAGTTTGTATCAGAGCAGGTTGCCATTAACGAACAAGTGGTTAATTTTGATGCTGAAACAGTCATCGATTTTCAAACGTCTTATCGCTTTAGCGATTCACTCACCATGCTTTTGCAAGTTAATAACTTAACCGATGAACCAACCCAAAGTTACTTTGGCTCAGAGCAGCGAACAGGGACTACTCAGTACTTTGGTCGTCAGTTTTATCTTGGTTTTACATACAGTCATTAATTAGCAAACGGAGCGTTTAAAAATGAAAATTATAACAATGTCTAAATATTTGCTAATAGCCTTAGGGTTAATGATATTAGCAGGATGTGGTGGGACAGATGAAGTCGAGTCGGGGCAGCAGCTTTTAACCTGTAATGTGCCACAAGTACCAAACGAAGCAGGCTCGCAATGTGTGGACCCTGAGCCTATAACGTGTGCAGCGCCTACTGTACCGGATGATAAAAACGAAAGCTGTGTAGTGGGCGCTGACCCAACATTGCCTGATCCTATTGTATTTGCTGGTGAAGGTGAGGCAGTTTTATTTTATAACCGTTTAGCCGACGATAACTACGAAGGTTACCGATTACATTCGTGGAATAACGATGTGTGTGATGCTTACGCACCTCCGTTTGACACGAGCGATTGGGCTAACGGCCATGAATACGATGGGATTGACCCAAACTACGGTGCCTACTGGATAATTGACCTCAAAGAAGGTTATAACGAGTGTGCTAACTTTATTGTGCACATTGGCACAGAAGGATCTGGTAAAGCGTTTGGTGATGTTGATTTAACCATGCCGCTTATGCAAGACGATGAAAAGTTTCAGCGTATGAACTTTACCATTCATGGTGAGCCTTCGGTGTTTGAATACCCTATTTTAAGCTTGGGCGAACGTCCGGTGGCGATAGATGGTGCATCAGCACATTGGATTGATTTAAATACAGTATTGTATAAGCCAAGTAATGAGCTTACACAAATCATTAAGTTACATTCTTCAGCAGCCGCTGACTTGGTGGTTGATTTAGACACTGGGCTAAATGGTGAAACCGTTGAGCTGACTGCAAGCGAGTTAACTGATGAGCAAGCTGCAAAAGTACCACACTTAACGGATTGGACTGCTTATGAAGGTAGTTGGGATGCAGACGCTGCAAAGCAGCTTATAAAGCAACAGCTTGTTGTTGCAGGCTACGATGCCGATGGCAAGCTACTAGAAGCAACCTTTGTACAAACCGCTAAAGCACTCGATGCCCTTTACACACAAGGCGAAGACGATGCTAACGAGGCATTACTTGGCGTAAATTATGGCAATAACACGATTGATGTAACTGTGTGGGCACCCACCGCGAATAACATGGTGCTAAACGTGTTTGATGATGCAAAAACACAAGTGCACTCCACGCCAATGACATTAAATACACAGACAGGTATTTGGCAAGTAAGTTTAGATACGCAATATGACCGCCATTACTATCGCTTTAATTTTGATGTTTACCACCCACTGACTCAGCAAATAGAGTCGCTATGGAGTACCGACCCTTACTCACTCAATGTATCTGCTAATGGCTTATACAGCCAGCTGATTAATTTAGCCGATGAAGACACTAAACCAGAAGGCTGGGATGAGCGTATCGTACCTACGATTACTAACCCAGAAGATGCGGTTATTTATGAAGGCCATGTACGTGATTTTAGTGTGCGTGATCAGTCAGTAAGCGAAGCAAACCGTGGTAAATACCTTGCATTCACTGAACTTGAAAGCGTGCCAATGCAGCACCTTAAGCAATTAGCAGATAAAGGCTTAACACACTTTCATTTACTGCCAGTGACTGATATTGGCACCATTGAAGAAGATGCTTCACAGCGTGTGGAAATTACAGACACCTTAGGTAAATTATGTGAGCGTATTAACGATGAAGCTGATGCATGTAAAATCGAAGATAAAAACAGCGCCATTGTCGATATTATGCAAAGTTACCTACCTGGCTCAGACGATGCACAAGCATTAGCCAGTGCGATGCGTGATTTAGATGGCTTTAACTGGGGTTATGATCCTCATCATTTTATTGCGCCTGAAGGCTCGTATGCATCAAGCAGCGATGGCATTGCTCGCGTAGTTGAGACACGCGCTATGGTGCAATCACTGCAAGAAGTAGGACTTCGTGTTGTACTGGATGTGGTTTATAACCACACAACATCATCGGGTATTTGGGATAAGTCGGTATTCGATAAGCTAGTACCAGGTTACTACCACCGCTATAGCGAAGTAAGTGGTGAAATAGAGCGCTCAACCTGTTGTGAAAACACAGCTACAGAGCATGTAATGATGGATAAGTTTGTTACTGATTCAATGGTTATTTTAGCGCGTGAATTTGGCTACGACAGTTTTAGATTTGATGTAATGGGGCATATGCCTAAATCATCAATATTAGCTGCGCGTGAAGCCGTGCAAGCCGTTGACCCTGATAACTATTTTTACGGTGAGGGCTGGGATTTTGGTGAAGTAGCCAACAATCGTTTATTCACACAAGCTAAACAAGCTGATATGGCAGGCTCAGAGGTAGGCACATTTAACGACCGTATTCGCGAAGCCGTGCGTGGTGGTGCAATGTTTAGCAATAACCCGACAGATGGCAACCTAGCCGAACAAGACACGTTACGGTTATCGCTGGCGGGCAACTTACAAAATTACATTTTAAAAGACTTTAAAGGTAATTCATCTAAAGGTAATAGCTTTACTTGGAACACTCAACCAACGGCGTATGCACTTGACCCAGCGGATAGCATTCATTACGTATCAAAACACGATAACGAAACGCTGTGGGATCAGTTGCAATACAAACATGCATCAAGCATGAGTATTGAGCAACGTGTGCGCGCGCACAATGTGGCATTGTCGATTCCACTTATGAGCCAAGGCATCCCATTTATGCAATTGGGCGCTGATTTACTGCGTTCTAAGTCAATGGACCGTGATAGCTATAATGCCGGTGATTGGTTTAATGCTGTTGATTTAACCAAAGAGAATAATAACTGGAACATTGGTTTACCTAACGCAGAGAAGAACCAAGAAAAATGGTCTGAAATTATGCCTATCTCTGCTAATGCAGATGCACAGGCAATGCCGCAAGACATAGCTTATGCAGGTGATGTATTTCAAGAATTCTTGGCTATCCGCAGCGCAAGCCCGTTATTTAGATTAACAACTGAACAAGATGTTATCGACCGTGTCGGATTTCACAATGTGGGTAAAAACCAGCAGCACGGCTTAATTGTAATGAGCATTGATGATGGTGAAGAACTCACAGACTTAGACCCAGCACTTGATGCGCTTGTTGTGATAATTAACGCAACCGAGCAAACTCTTAGCCATACTATTGCCACTGCAGCGGGTTTTGAATTACATGACGTATTAAAAAACAGTGTTGATGCAAGCATGGCCAGCGCCAATTTTGCCGAAGGCGATAACGAAGGCACATTCACTGTACCGCCTTATACGTTAGCTGTTTTTGCTAAAAACCAAGGTGAGAGCCAAGGTACTGGTTTAAGTGCAAATGCAACCGTAGGCGCACCTGATGTAGTACCTTATGGCAGCAACGCTGTGTTTGTTCGTGGTACGTTAAACGACTGGGGCACACGTGATGCATTTGAATATATTGGCGAAGGTGAATACCGTATAGCAATTGCACTCAGTGCTGGCGATTACGAATTTAAAATTGCCTCAGAAGATTGGTCTACGGTTGATTTTGGTGCGCTTTCTGATGCCGATAAAGACGTTGTAGAAAACCAAAGTGAGCCACTAACGCGCTCAGGTGCCAACATGATCTTTAATGCAGCCATTGATGCAACTTATGTATTTTCGCTTGATGCTTCAAACCCTGAAAATCCAACGCTTACTTTATTCAACGAAGAGCCATTTGTAGGCACCGCTATTTATGTGCGCGGTACGCTTAATGATTGGGGAGTAACCGATGAGCTGAGCTATCAAGGCAAAGGCATTTACACCTTTACTAAAACACTGAGCGCTGCAAGCTATGAATTTAAAATAGCGTCAGAAGATTGGAGCACGGTTGATTATGGCTCTGGCGAGGGGGATGCAAGTGTGATGATAGGCACAGCAGAGCAGTTATCGGTTGCGGGCGCAAATATGACCTTAGATATTGCCGAGCAAGGTGAATACCAGTTTGTATTTGATGCCAGTGATTTAAATAATGTAACGCTCAAAGTACTTAACGCTGAAATGTTTGCACAAACACCGGTGTTTATTCGCGGCAGTTTAAATGGATGGGGAACAGACAACCCACTGATGTACGAGGGTAATGCGGTTTACTCTACATCCATAGAGTTAGAAGCGGGCGACTATGAATTTAAAGTAGCGTCTGAAGATTGGAGTACCGTTGATTATGGCGGAGCAGGTGATGCACCTGTAGCCACCATTGGTGAACTTACTTCACTCGAAGCTATAGGTGCCAATATAGCACTGAATATTACCGAACAAGGTACTTACACCTTTAAGGTAATAGGTCCAGATAGAGAAAATGTGAGCATACTTATAAACAAACAGTAGCAGTTATATTTTCCCAGACCTAAGCCGAGCATAATCCTGCTCGGCTTTTTTAATGCCTCACTAATACATAATTAAAAGCATATTAAAAACGGGTGTTAACCCATGGTATTCGCGTTCTAATGCAAAAATAAACTTTATGTAAAGTGAAGCCAGTTCAGAACTGAGGTGGAAGATATTTTTTGTTTAAAGGGGGGGGTTATAAAAGGAAGTGTGACAATTTATTTCAGTGTAATAAGTTAAATTGCATTAAAGTTACTGTTCACGTAACTTAAGTAACTAAAGGCGTAAAAACGACCTAGTACAGGGTATACGCTCTCATTAAATTAAGGATAAATTTATGAATAACCACGTTTTAAAAAGCGCAACTTTCGACCCCAAAGTGCAGCAATACTGGATGTTAATGGCCACTTTTTTTAGTGTACTAGCACTGGTGACGATTCCGTTGTTACCTATTGTTTTGGCGATTGTGTGGCTAGTGGGAGGGCGAATATTGGCGGCTATGTCGGCACAATTACTCACGCAAAAACTCGTTGTAAAACGCGGCGTGTTTTTTAAAGAAGAAAAATCGATACCACTTGAAAAAATAACCGATGTAGGCCTAAGTCAAGGCCCAATAATGCGCATGTTTGGACTGTATCGTTTAAGTTTTGAAACAGCAGGGCAGTCTGGCCACGGTGCATTAGTGTCATTACTTGGTGTTGAAAATGCCAGTGAATTCAGAGAAGCCATACTTGAGCAAAAAGATAACTTAACTGCAAACACACCAGCAAAATCATCAAATGAAGAAACCCCGCAAAGCCAAGTAGAGCTAATACGTACACTTACCTATAGCGTAAAAAACATAGAGAATATGCTTGTTACGCTACTTGATGAAAAAAAATAGCTTTTGCTACACAAAAAATCACTTACTAAGGAACTTAAAAAATATGCTGAGATATGGACTGTTTTTATTTTTATTGATTAATTCGGCTACGATTAAGGCCAGTGGCATGCCACCTTATTTTAATGAGGATATAGACGCAGAATATAGAGCATTGCTAAAGCATGCTGGAGATATATTACCTAAAAGTGATTTACCTCTCGCGTATCTGCCGTTATTTTATCCTTTTAGTTTTCTTGATATTCATCCGACTAAGTTTAAAAGTGATAAAGATAAACAAGCGTTTGCAAACTTTAATTTAGGTGTTTTGGGTCGTAATTTTTTAAGTATAAATAAGGCACAACTCTCCAATTTACCTAACGTTACGATATGTAAAAAGCAAGCCTGCAAAGAAGAACGGTTAGGCTTAATTAACGACTTTTTAAAAGTAACGATGAATGAGCTTATTAAATTCAATCAGTCAAAAGATCTAAATCTTATTCAGCAAACAGACATGTTTGTTTATCGAATAAATAATACATTTTTCACGCCAGCTCAACTTGTTACTTATTATCCTTCTAAGTATGCGGGATTTGTTCCGTCAGCTAATTATAAAGTTTTTGAGTTAGGTGAAAACGAAGAGTTAATGACGTTATCAGCAGAAACTAAGCAAGTTAGGGAGTTAATGAATGCTTATAATGTTGCTGCTATCACTAAAAATGATGACAAGAGCATGAGCATAATTTTTGGAGGGGTGAGTGATAACCATTGGGGTGTCGTTGTTAATTACAGTTCAAGAATACCAACTCAGGGTGAGTATAACCACATGGGCTTAGAGTATGACATTATTGAAAAAATAACAGAAACGCGCTTTTATTTTCAAACAAATTAAGCCCAACTTGAATCAGTAGACTCGACGATTTTTATCGTCGAGTCTACTAACTAAGGCCCTAATTATTTGGGTTTACCATAATTAAAAAGCTTCACACACTTGCGTTGCGTTACAAGTAATAACGGTGACGTTTTCATATCCTATACGTGTAATTGCTTCAGCACTTAATGTGGCGCGTGCGCCACTAGCGCAGTGCAGATAAATAGGGCGGGAAGCGTCTTTTTCTATTTCCATCAACTTCATTTCAAGTAAGCCACGCGGAATATTAATAGCGCCTACAGCAGGATTGGTAGCATGTTCTGCGGGTTCACGCACATCAATAAGTAAGCCCTTGTTTTCGATAATCTCTTGTTTTGCTTGTTCAGCGTCGATACGTCGTTGGTTAGGTGTAATAACTTTTAGTAAATCGGGGATAGAAGTAAGCATTATATTTATTCCTTAACGCCAAATTTGCGTAGTAGTGTAATCATAGGGCACCAGCTAGTGAAAGCCGATTGCATCAAGTTTAGGGCAATAAACACTGTAAAATATACCCACCTAGGATCGTGATAGGTTTGTAATAAAATTGAGATCACAATCATTATGCCAGCGATCAGACGAAGCGCATTATTGAGTTTCATTATAGTCGGTCACTTATCCAGTTAAATACCTAATTACTATAATCGTATTTCATATATTAGTAAATCCTAATATTAGACTTTTCTAATGTAACAATTTATACTGCGATCACATTAGATTATTAGAGCTTTATATGAATATTGATTTTACTGCTATGGCGGGGAACGTTGAGCAAGCAGAGCAGCTATTAAAAATTTTAGCTAATAAAAATCGTTTAATGATTTTATGTTCGTTGCAAGATACCGAAATGAGTGTGACACAGCTTAATGAAGCGGTGCCGTTAGCGCAGTCGGCACTTTCTCAGCATTTAGCTGCCCTTAGAAAAACGAATATTGTTGCTACTCGCCGTGAGGGGCAAACTATTTATTACCGTGTGATTGATCAGAATGCTATTCATCTTTTAGGCACATTGTATGGTTTGTTTTGTAAGGGGTAGAGGTAATGAACATGATTGATAACGCAGTAAAAAGCAGTTTAACGGGTCGTATTCCGGTTATTATTTTTGTGTTATCAATTTTGTTTGGCCTGTTTGCTTTAAAACAAACGCCTCGCGAGGAAGAGCCGCAAATAGTGGTGCCTATGCTTGATATATATGTATCGGCTCCGAATGTAGAAGCGCCCGAAGTGACACGGCTGGTGACTCAGCCTCTTGAGAAGTTACTTTCCCAGCTTGGCGGTGTTGAACATATTTATTCAACCACACAAACTGGTGCTAGCGTGGTGACACTTAGGTTTGAGGTGGGGCATGATCGTGAACAGGCTATTTTAGATACCTACGCCAAGCTTAATGGTTACCAGCATACAATGCCTTCTGTTATTAAAGATTGGCAAATTCGGCCCATTGAGGTCGATGATGTTCCCATTGTTATGCTTGGGTTGTACAGCAAAGATCCACAACTCTATAGCGATTACGAATTAACACGATTTGCAAACGAAATTGCGAGTGCTTTACAACGTATTGAAAACACCAGCGAGGTAAAAGTGATTGCTGGGCGTAAACGCACGCTCACTATTAATTTAAATGCCAGCGCGTTGGCTGCTCACCAAACGACTATAAACGATGTACTTTATGCATTAAGTGTATCTAATCAACTTACGCAACTAGGCAGTGTTGTAAATGGTCAGCAAAAAATAGCTTTGCAAGCGGGTGACGTTTTACGTAATAAGTCTGCAGTGGAGCAGCTTGTAGTAAATGTAGTAAACGGTAAGAGTGTTTACTTACTTGATATTGCAAGCGTGATTGACGGACCTGGCGAGAGCGAACATTACCAATGGCTTGCACAATCTTCTAATGCTCAACAGTTACCCATGGTCACATTAAGTGTGGCTAAGCAAACAGGCACGAATGCCGTGGCGGTGGCAAACCATGTTCATCAAATGATGGCCGAGTTATCACGCACGCTTTTACCGCCAGAAGTGAGCTACTCGGTATTAAGAGATTACGGACAAACCGCCAATGAAAAAGTAAATAATCTAACATCAAGCTTAGTATTTGCTGTATTTACGGTAGTGATATTTGTTGGGGTGTTTTTGGGCTGGCGACCCGCCATTGTTGTTGGGTTAGCGGTGCCTATTTGCTATGGCATTACACTGGCACTGGATTTTGCGTTTGGTTATACCATTAACCGAGTAACGTTATTTGCACTTATTTTATCGTTAGGTTTATTGGTAGATGACCCAATTACAGGCATTGATAATATAAGCCGTTTTTTAAATAAAAAAGGCAACAAAAAACAGCAAATAGTTGGCGCAATGAGCGAAATTCGCGGTGCGTTACTTATGTCTACGTTAACGATTATGGTGGCATTTATTCCGCTGGCATTTATTACCGGCATGATGGGGCCGTACATGGCACCTATGGCATTTAACGTTCCAATCAGCGTGATGGTATCCACCATTGTGGCGTTTTTTGTAACGCCATGGCTTGCGATGAAGTTACTCAAGCCCAATACAGATACCCACACTGAAATTGAGCCCAAAATCAGTATTTATCAAACGTTATTAAGCCCGCTGCTTGTCTCAAAGCAGCGCGCAAAATGGGTGTTATGGGGCACATTAATTTTGTTTATTATTAGCGCCATGCTACCAGTTATGCGTTTAGTGCCTTTAAAGCTATTACCGTTTGATAATAAAAACGAGCTACAAGTATTAATAGACATGCCAGAGGGCACAAATTTAGAACGAACCGCTGCCTTTACTCAACAGGTGCAAACACTCACATGGCAATTAAACGAAGTAAGTGAAATAGCGGCGTACGTTGGTAAGCCTTCAAGTATGGATTTTAATGCCATGGTACGCGGCTATTATCGCCGTGAAGCTGCACATTTAGCAGAGCTAAGAGTGTTATTGATTGATAAGTCTGAGCGCGAGCATCAATCACATGCTGTGGTTATGCGCTTACGTAAACAGCTCGCACCTTTAGCAAAACACGGCATAGTAATAAAAGTTGTTGAAGTGCCTCCTGGTCCGCCCGTATTAAGTACTTTAGTTGCTGAGGTTTACCGAGATGATTTTGTTGATCAGCAAACTCATTACCAAGCAGCTAAACAATTAGCTGAACGTTTAAAGCAAGAGCCTCACGTAGTCGAAGTGGATACCTCTATGGTTGCACCTTCACCTTTACAGCGTTTTGTAACCGATAAGAGCAAAGCGGCAATCAGTGCAATTTCTACTCAAAATATTGCTCAATCGTTAAGTGTTGCAACACAAGGTGAAACCGTGGGTGTGCTTTACGTAAGTAACGAAACAGAGCCTGTTGATATTAAATTACAGTTACCATACAGCGAGCGTAATCAAATTTCGCAATTACTTGCACTGCAAGTCAGAGGTGATAGAGATTTAGCTAAAACCAGCAATGAATTTGGCTTACAAAGTGCACCAAGGCCATTAGTGTCGCTTTCAGAGTTAGGTAAGTTTACGCAACATCAGGTTGCTGACATTCGGGTTCGTAAAGATCAACGCGATGTAATTTATGTTATGGCTGAGCTAAACGGGCGAACGCCAGCAGAGGTTATTGCAGACGTAAATGCTGATTTTAACGCCGAGCCTAACTATTTTGAAAAAACACCGTGGATAAACCGCCACTTTTTTAACAATGGCGGTACTGCACCATGGCAATTACCTAAAGGTACGCATGTCAACTTTAGTGGTGAGGGGGAGTGGCGTATTACCATAGATGTGTTTAGGGATATGGGAATTGCATTTGCCTTTGCGCTTAGTGCCATATTTATTATTTTACGTGTACAAACACAATCTGCGAGCTTGTCGCTAATTATTATGTCGGCTATTCCGCTCACGGTGATAGGTATTATGCCAGGCTTTTGGTTATTAAATCAGTTTGGAGAACGTGCTATAGCTGGCGCTCCTGAGCCGGTATTATTTACCGCTACAGCAATGATTGGGATGATTGCCCTTGCTGGTATTGTGGTTCGTAATTCGCTTATTTTAGTTGAATTTATTAATCAAGCCCGATCTCAAGGTATGGCTATAGAAGACGCGCTGATTGCTGCTGGAACAGTGCGCATGCGCCCTGTATTACTAACCGCAGGCACGACTTTATTGGGTAACTTAGTAATCACACTTGACCCGGTATTCAGCGGGCTCGCGATTGCGATAATTTTTGGTATTGTGGCGTCTACTGTATTTTCGTTATTTGTAGTGCCACTTGTTTATTATTTAGTGTTTGCAAGTTCAGAGGGTGAAGCGCATGCAGGGTAAATCAAAACTAATCGGCGCTTTAATCGCTTTATTGGTAATTATTATGGCTGTGCTTTACATGGCAGGCAGCTTTTCTGACCAACAAGCTGCTGGTTTAAAAGAATCACAACAAAGTAATTATCAAGGTGAGCGAGTCACCATTGCGCTGCAAAGCATCACCGGTATTGAGCAGGTACCGGGTAGTGTAATTGCAAAACAAAATACGCAAATTTCATCAAATGTTATGGCGCAGGTGGAGCAGCTAAAAGTACGAGCGGGCGATAAGGTCACTAAAGGCGATTTACTTATTACCCTCAAGCAAGATGATTTTAAAGCGGCGTTAGCACAAAGCGACGCGAATATTAACGCGGTGAAAGCATCGTTGACGCAAGCTCAAAAGCAATTAGTTAGAATGAGTGATTTAAATGCGAAGGGGTTGGTGCCTGTTAGTGAATTGGATGAGGCTAAGGCTAAATTTGATAATCTCACTGCTAATTTAGCCGCCGCTCAGCAGCAACAAGCACAAGCAAAAGTGGCGCTAAATTATACTCAAATTATAGCGCCTATTTCAGGGGTTGTGGTTGAGCGTTTAACCGAGCCCGGCGACACCGCCACTCCGGGCAAGCCACTTATTACAGTGTATAACCCATTGCAATTACAGCTCGAATTTAATGTGCGTGAACAACAAGCTGTAAAATTAAAACTCGGAGATAGCTTAAATGTGGCCCTTCCATCTTTGGCAATAACAACACCTGCCGTAGTAAGTGAGATTGTCCCTGTTGCCGACAATAGCGCGCGTAGCTTGCTTATTCGCCTCGATACGAATGCACAGTTAGGGTTAATTCCTGGGCTTTACGCACAGTTGCAGTTACCTACAAAAAGCGCTCAAGGTATTTTAATTGAGCCAAGTTGGGTACATGAGTTTGGGCAATTAAACATGGTGTATGTACTAGAAAACGAAACGCCAGTTAAACGTTTCGTAAGGTTAGGTACAATGGTTAATAACAAACAACATGTAATTGCTGGCCTTAAAGAGGGAGATATTCTTGCTATTGATTATTCCCCCTTGCACGGGATTAAATAAAACTGGCTATTTCATCAATCGATTTTTTATCTAGTGCATGCATTGGTACTGTTGCATGCTCATCCGGATAGCCTGCAATTAATAGCATATAAGGGCGCTCGTTATCTTTATCGCGGCCACAAATGTCTGTTAAAAAGCTCATAGGTTTTGGGGTGTGAGTAAGCGTTGCAAGGCCTGCTCGGTGCAGAGCTTGTATTAAAAACCCCGTTGCTAACCCAACAGACTCATGCACATAGTAATTTGTATTTTTATCGTCAGTACTCACGCCGCCCTTTTTTTGACTAAACACAGCAATAAGCCAAGGTGCATGCTCTAAGTAGGGTTTGTTCGCGTCAGTCCCTAATGGTTTTAATGCATCCAGCCACTCCTCGCCTGCTCGCCCTTCGTAAAAAGAGCGCTCTAGCTTTTCAGCCGCGTCGCGTATTTGTTTTTTTACATCGCTACTGTTAATAGCCACAAAATGCCAAGGCTGGTGGTTTGCACCACTAGGTGCTGTACCCGCTGCTTTTATACAGGTTTCGATAATCTCTTTTGGCACTGGGCGGTCACTAAAACTGCGAATGCTATGGCGGCGCTGGCTTGTTTGTAAAAATTCATTTGCACGGGCTAACATTTCATCGTGTGAGTATTCTATAAAATCGGTCAATGGCTGGTTTTTATGTTCTTGCATGGCTTTTCGCTTCTTATCAATAGTGTGTGGTTTTTATACCCAGAGGCTCACTTCTTAGCAAGTGTTATTAGAGTGTGTTGCTGTTTATTTATTGTTACAAAGTTGGCCACAGCGTAACTTATGTTCCCGTTTTTAATGTGGTATAAAACAGTATAAAAATAATACTTACAATTCAAGGAAGTAAAAAATGCTATCAATAACAGGGTTATCAAAAACCTACGACAACGGCGTGCACGCTCTGCAAGGTGTTGATTTATCAATAGGTAAAGGCATGTTTGGGCTACTTGGGCCAAATGGTGCCGGGAAGTCATCGCTAATGCGCACTATTGCAACGTTACAATCTGCCAACGCGGGGGCAATTACCTTTGATGGTATTGATGTATTTAAAGACCCACAAGCACTGCGCCAACGTTTAGGTTACCTTCCGCAAGATTTTGGTGTTTATCCGCGTGTTAGTGCTTACGACTTGCTAGACCATATGGCTGTTTTAAAGGGGATTCATAATAAAAGGGAGCGTAAAGAGTCGGTTGAAGGCCTACTAGCACACACTAATTTATATCAACATCGCTCAAAAGCGGTAAGTGGCTTTTCGGGCGGGATGCGCCAGCGTTTTGGTATTGCTCAAGCGTTATTGGGCGACCCTGATTTACTAATCGTTGATGAGCCAACCGCAGGGCTAGACCCTGAAGAGCGAAATCGCTTTCATAACTTGTTAGTAAGCTTAGGCGAGCAAAAAGTCGTTATATTATCAACCCACATAGTAGAAGATGTGGCTGAACTATGCCCTAATATGGCGGTACTGGCTGGTGGTAAAATTTTATTAGAGGGTAACCCGATTGCCCTCACCGACAAGCTGCAAGGCCAAATTTGGCGCAAAGCCATGAGCCAAGAAGAAGCGCAAGAGCTTGAGCCACAGCTACCTGTTATTTCTAAACGCTTATTTGCTGGGCAAACCATATTGCATGTATTAGCGGAACAAGCCCCTGAAGGTTTTCAATCAAGCCATGCAAACCTAGAAGACGTGTACTTTTCTACTTTGCTCAATCATCGTAATAGCCAAGTAGCATAAGGAGGCGTTATGTTTTTTAATATGCTCGCGTTTGAGCTGCGCTATTTTGTGCGCCAGCCCTCGTTTTATATCATTTCATTAATGTTCTTTTTTATGGCGTTTTTTATCAGCTCTTCTAGCAAATTTCCGCTAGGCGGCGCTAATGTACATATGAATTCGCCTTTTTCAATTATGATGTTGACCATTACATTTTGTGTATTTGCGATGTTTTTGGTAGTTAACTTTGTTGCCAGCTCCGCTATTAGAAATAGTGAAACTAAAATGGATGAACTGGTTTTTAGTAAGCCTGTTAATCCTGTCCCTTATCAAACTGGGCGCTTTTTTGGTGCTTACTTAGTGGTGCTGGTTGTATTTTTAACCGTGCCTTTAGGAGTACTTTTAGGGTCGCAGTTTGGCTTATCAGTTGGATGGCTCGATAGTGAGCTAGTGGGTCCAAATAAGTTTGTGTATTACGCTGCACCTTATTTTTATATTGCAGTACCCAGTTTGCTGGTGCTTTCGGCTATTTTTAACAGTGTGGCTGTCTATTTTAAAACGATGATGTCGGTGTATGTCGCAGCCGTTGTTATTTTTATCGCCTATCAAATAGCCAGTGCTTATTTTGATGATTTAGCATTTAGAAATATAGTTGTTTACGCCGACCCATTTGGCTTGGGGTCTTTAATTGATTTGACGCGTTACTGGACTGTGAGTGATAAAAACACAGAAGTGCTAACCCTCACAGGTGACCTTTTAGTTAACCGTATATTGTGGGTGGCAATCAGTATTACAATGTTTTTTGGTCTTGGAAAGCTAAGCAACCGCATAGTAATTAAAAAACAGCAAAAACAATTTAAAGTCTCTGCTTTTGTTCAAAATAAACAAGCTGCACTTATCAACAGTGCTAAAAATTATAAATCAGCGGGGGTTAGTACTCCATCTCAGCTAATAATGCGCAGTATATTCGAACTTAAACAAGTTATATTTAGTGCTCCTTTTATGATTTTAGCGGGTGTAAGTATTGTAACGCTTATGATCCCGCTGTTTGCGCCCATAGGCGCTTACGGCACAACTAACTGGCCGATCACCGCGAATATGGTAAATATTATTAGCGGTATTTCTGGTTTATTTTTGTTTGTTATTATCGCTTTTTATAGTGCAGAACTTGTATGGCGCGAACGTCAAAGTGGTATGGGCGATATTGTTGATAGCTTTCCTGTGCATAACAGTGTTTTTTGGGTATCAAAAATACTGGCGTTAATCACGGCTATTTCAGGCTTGTTTATTGTTGGAATGATACTAACAATCACAGTGCAGTTATTTAAAGGGCAATTTAATTTAGAGTTGGGGCAGTATTTATTCAGGATTGTTTATTTATCGCTTTTACCATTGATTATGCTGACGGTGCTTGCCTTCTTTTTACAAATTATTAGCCCAAATAAATACGTAGGGATGGGTTTGTTTATTCTTTATTACATTGCCCAAATCGTAATGGATTCTTATGGATTTGAACACCATATGTATCATTTTTCGAAAAGCAGCAGCGTACCGTACTCTGATATAAACGGTTATGGACACTTTTTGGAAGCAGCGCATTGGTACACATTGTATTGGGGCGCGTTAAGTCTTGTTTTGGCTATTGTAGGATTTGCGTTATGGCATAGAGGACCTTCACAAACACTACGTACACGACTGTCTCTGCTTCGTTATAATATGTCGTTAAAGGGGCAAGTAATTGTTTGTGTTAGTGCACTGGTGTTTGTTGGTGCAGGTTATAACATTTATCACAATACGCGTGTTTTAAACGAATTTATCACAAGCGATGCGTTTCAAGACAAGCAAGTAAGCTATGAAAAACAGTTTGCACAATATAAAGATTTAGCAGTGCCTATGGTGACCGATGTTGACTTAACTGTTGATATTTACCCTAAAAAGCGTGCTTTAAGTGCAGTTGCAAAAATTAAGTTTACTAATACATCTAATGAGCCAATTTCGCGAGTATTGATCACCTCACCGCAACACGCCAAAAGCTGGGATGTAACGATGGCTGGCGGTAAAATTGTTGAAAAATTACCAGCGCTTTATTCTGCATGGTTTGAATTTGATCAGCCCCTTATGCCAGACGAGGTAAGAGAAGGGCAGCTGTCTGTCACTCGCGAGCATACAGGCTTTACCGATAGTGGCTCCGATACACAGTTAGTGGCTAATGGTACGTTTATTAATAATTGGGAGCTTTTTCCTAACTTCGGGTACAACCGTGGTTTACAGGTGGCTGATAAATTTAAGCGCCGTAAACATGGCTTACCAGAGCTAGAACGAGCAAATAAACTTGAAGATAGCCAGTACTATACACAAAGTGATTTTGGTCAAGCTACTGGGTTTATTAACTTTAGGGCCAGGGTAACGACCGATGAATCGCAATTTGCGATTACACCTGGTTATTTACAAAGTGAAAGCGTAAAAGATGGGCGCCGAACCTTTGTTTATGAAATGGATGCACCTATTATAAATTTTTATGCGGTGCAGTCGGCTGAATTGGAAAGTAAAAAGGTTGAGCATAATGGTGTAAATATTGAGGTTTATTTCCATAAAAGTCATGCGTGGAATGTTGACCGCATGATTGAATCGGTTCAAGACTCGATAGATTATTTTACACAAGCATTTGGCCCCTATCAGCATAAGCAATTACGTATTATTGAATTTCCTCGCTATCGCTCATTTGCGCAAAGTTTTGCTAATACTGTTCCTTATTCAGAAAGCATTGGTTTTGTTACAGACTCAAGGGATGAAAGTAAAATTGACCTGCCTTATTACGTAACTGCACACGAAGTAGCGCATCAATGGTGGGGTCATCAAGTATCAGGCGCCAATGTAGAGGGGAGTGAAGTTATGTCCGAAACGCTTTCACAATACAGTGCGCTTATGGTGCTTGAAAAACGCTTTGGCCCAGAAAAGCTACGTAAGTTTTTAAAATACGAGCTAGATAGGTACTTAATGGGCCGTACTGGAGAAGCGTTTGAAGAGATGCCACTATATAAAACCCAGGCTCAGCAATACCTTCATTACAATAAAGGATCTGTTGTTATGATGGCGATTTATGATCGCCTAGGTGAAAAACGCCTAAACGCTGCACTTAAGGCATTTTTAAATGAGTTTAGATATCAGTCAACGCCATACCCAACAACACTTGATTTACTAAGTTATTTAAAACAAGACGCAACCCAAGCTGAGCAAAACTTTATTGACGATCAGTTTAAATATATCACTTTGTATGAGCTGGAAATGAAAGAGGTTTCGATTTCAGACGAAGCCGACAGTGAGGGCTTTTACAGTGTTACGTTAAACGTTGAAGCTGTTAAGCAACGTGCTGATGGTCAAGGTGAAGAAACAGAACAGCCACTCGATGAGTTAATTGATATTGTGTTGTTTAGTGACGATCCTGAAAATCTACTCGCTGAAGATTTTGTGATTTACTCACAAAAACATCAAATAGTAACGGGTACTAATATTATTGAGTTAAAGGTAAAAGAAAAACCTTTATTTGCAGGGGTAGATCCGTACGTAAAACTGGTTGATAAAGACAATGTAAATAATTTGGCTAAGTTTTAATAGCTGAAACTAAACTTACTCAAAGGCCGCAATTTTGCGGCCTTTTTTGTGTAAAAAACTGTTTGAAATCTGTAAGGTTGGCTACATTTTTCGCACAGCTTTTTACTCATTATTTTACTGGTTTACTGTAAAGTTTATTTACTGAAAGTAAGTACCAAGTAAGGACAAACATGAAATCATTAATAATGGGGTTTGTAGTATTAGGCTTAAGCGCCTGTTCTGCGGTTACCATACAGCCACACGCTATCGCAAAAATTACAAGTAAAGCGACCTACGAAGATAGCCGTCCATTTTATTTATGGGGGTTAGTAGGAGAGGAACGTGTGGATGTAAAACAGATTTGTACAGATACACAAGCGGCTCAAATGCAGTCGCAACAAACATTTAGCGATGGTGCGTTGGGTTTAATTACGCTAGGCATTTATTCACCACATACCATAAAGGTATGGTGTGAAGAGCAAAATACGCAGGAGGCGTTATGAATCTTAAATTAATTTTAGGCAGTATTACTTTTGCTATGTTAACTGGTTGCACAAATATTTACTTTGATAATGGTGTACCTGAAAAAGTTAATAACCAGTCGCACAATAGTTCTCAGTGGCATCATAATTTTGCTTTAGCTTTGTATGAGGGATCTGATGCGGTTGACTTAAGTGAGCATTGTCCACAAGGACAATGGCAAACGGTGCACACGTATAAGTCATTTAGTAATGGAGTAGCGGAGGTTGTAGTTAATCAGATAGGCCCGGCTTGGTACCCTAAAACAGTTGAAGTGAGCTGCACTAAGGTACCTTTTAAAGCTGAGTAGAGATTGATGCTGATTATTCGTATCGTAATGCTTCAATAGGGTTTAGCCTTGCCGCTTTAATAGCAGGGGCTAAGCCAAATATAATACCGATAAGTGACGTAAAACCGAACGATAGCATCACAGCCCAACCAGGTATGTAAGCATCCGGCATACTGGGAACCATAAACGAAATCAATGCGGCAGCACCATAACCTATAGCTAAGCCAATGAGTCCGCCAAATAACGATAGCACTACGGCTTCCACCAAAAACTGTAGCATAATAAAGCCGGGTGTTGCGCCCAATGCTTTAAGAGTGCCTATTACTCGGGTACGTTCAGTCACCGATACCAGCATAATATTCATTACGCCAATCCCCCCTACAACAAGGCTTATACCAACAATACCAGCAGTGATTGCCGTGGCGCTACCTGTAAACTTATCAACATTAGCACGGGCTTTTTCAGCGGTTTCAAATTCAAAGTCGTTTTCTTCTCCGTCTTTTAATTTATGTAATTGGCGTAAAATACGCGTTATTTTAGCTAAAGTAAGCTCTTCATCGACCCCTTCTTTAAGTCTAAACATTATTTGCACGTTACTCGTGCTGCTAGCACCCTCTAACGCGCTCATGGTACTGATCGGAATATTTATATAATCATCTTGATCAAAGCCAAATAAGCTACCTTGTTTTTCGGCTACTCCAATGATCCTAAACCATTCGCCACCAAGTTTGATATATTCGCCTACTGGGTTATCGGGTAAATTTAACTTTTCAATAATAGAAGGACCAATAAACGCAACCCGACGGCGTTTTTCGTCATCTTCCGCGCGAATAAAGCGGCCTAATTCTGGAAACGTGCGGTATGCTTTTTGGTAATCTTGTTCGGTTCCCATCACGCGTGATGAATGGCTTTTATTTCCGTATTCAGCTCCACCAGAAAAACGCCACGTAAACATAAGTGCGGTTAGTGTTTCGGCTTCTTTTATACGTGCTTTTAGTGTTAGAAAATCGGAGTAAGTCAGTTTTGCGTTTTTACCAACCATTTCTTGCTCGATGCTTGTAAATGGTTTGATTGAGGTTACATCGGGTGCCATGTCAGCAAGTTGATCGTTAATTTGTTTAGTAAAGCCCTGCATAACTGCAACCACAGTTATAACGGCTGCAACACCAATAATAATACCTAAACAGGTTAATGCGCTGCGCATTGCGTTGGCCTTAATAGCCATTAATGCTGCTTTTGTTCCTTCCATAATGGCAATGGCAGATTTAAACATGTTGTTTTTCTCCTTCGCCTTTTTTTACATCACTCACTACTTTACCATCTACCAAGCGAATAACCCGTTGGCAATGGTCTGCAATTTCTTGCTCGTGGGTTACTAAAATAATAGTGTGCCCCTCATTATGCAGTTCATCAAACAAGGTCATTATTTCTGCTGTGGTCTTGCTATCAAGATTACCTGTGGGTTCATCCCCCAGTAAAATATGTGGTTTAGTTACTAATGCGCGAGCAATGGCTACACGTTGACGTTGCCCACCCGAAAGCTGACTTGATAGGTGATCAACTTTGTCGCCAAGACCAACGCGTTGCAATGCTTCAAGTGCTTTTTGTTTGCGTTGTTTTGCGGGTATAAAACGATAAACCAAGGGCTGCATTACATTTTCAAGTGCAGATGCGCGAGGCAGTAAGTTAAAGCTTTGGAAAATAAATCCGACGCTCTCATTACGTTGATGGGCAAGCTCGGTTTCGGTCATACTTTTTACAAGCTTATCTTTTAAAAAGTAATCGCCACTAGTGGGTGTATCTAAGCAGCCAAGTAAGTTCATTAAAGTTGATTTACCTGAGCCTGAAGGGCCAATAATGGCTACGTATTCATTTTCATTCATGACGATATTTACATCATCTAACGCTTTAAATAC